>JBAXXO010000031.1:0-17402 GCA_037127855.1 Alphaproteobacteria bacterium | reverse complement strand
GCGCTTTGTCGTCGGGCGATACCCCGGCGATCTGGTTGCTGACGGGCCCGAACATGGCGGGGAAATCGACATTTCTGCGTCAGAATGCTTTGATTGCCTTGTTGGCGCAGATGGGCAGCTTTGTGCCGGCCCAACGCGCCCGGATCGGCATCGTCAGCCAGTTGTTCAGCCGGGTCGGGGCGGCGGATGATCTGGCGCGCGGGCGTTCGACGTTCATGGTTGAAATGGTCGAGACGGCGGCGATCCTGAATCAGGCCGACGACCGCGCCATGGTGATCCTTGATGAAATCGGGCGCGGGACTGCGACCTATGACGGCCTGTCGATTGCTTGGGCAACACTGGAACATTTGCATGATGCCAACCGCTGTCGAGCGCTGTTCGCCACGCACTATCACGAGATGACCGCCTTGGCCGGCAAACTGCGCGGAGTCACGAATGCGACGGTGAATGTCAAGGAATGGGACGGCGACGTGATCTTTCTGCATGAGGTCAGAATGGGTGCTGCAGACCGCTCCTATGGCGTGCAAGTGGCGCGGCTGGCGGGCCTGCCGCAGGTGGTGATCGACCGGGCCAAGGTGGTGCTCGAGGCGTTGGAGGCGGGCGAGCGCGATGGCAAGAAGGCAGTTATCGACGATCTGCCGCTGTTTCGGGCGGTTTTGGCGCAAGCGCCGCGCGCTGCGATGAAACCGTCGGCCGTGGAAGATCGGCTAAAGCTGGTATTGCCGGATGAATTGACACCGAAACAGGCTTTGGCGCTGGTTTATGAATTGCACAGCTTGCTGAATCAATAAGGCAGCGGCGACGGGTAGCGCGCGCTGCCTCATATGGGGCGGCGTGGGTTTCAGCCTTGGGTGTTGGATGATACGCCGACCTGCGCCGGACGCAGCAGGCGGTCATGCAGCATAAAGCCTTCGGTCATGACCTGAATGATTTGGCCGGCCTTGGTATCGGGCATGGGCGCCTCGAACATCGCCTGATGCTCTTGAGGATCAAACGCATCGCCGATGGCGGGCGAAATCGGCTTTACGCCATGCCTGGTCATGACATTGGTCAACTCGCGCAGGGTCAGTTCGACGCCCTCGGTCAGCGCAGCCGCTGTTTCGCGCAGGTCGTCAGGAACCGAATTCAACGCCCGGCGCAGATTGTCGTAGACCGGCAACAGATCGCGGGCCAGACGGGTGGAGCCGTATTGCTCGGCCTCGCGCCGGTCACGCTCGCCACGTTTGCGGGCATTTTCAGCATCGGCGAGGGCGCGCATGAAACGATCTTTCATCTCGTCCCGCTCGACCCGCAGGGCGGCAAGTTCATCCTGATCCAGATAGGCATCCATTTCAGTCAGATCGACCTCTTGAGGGATCACGGTGTCGTTGGTCATGTTACTGTCCTTGTTTTCCGTCCAATTGCATCGGCCTTATCCTTTAGTACGATCCGATACCATCCGCCCGACAAGTTGGGCGGTATAATCCACGATCGGAACGATGCGGCCATAGTTCAACCGCGTCGGACCAATGACACCCACGGCGCCAATGATCTTGCGGTCTGTGTTCATATAGGGAGAGACGACCAGAGTGGAACCCGAAAGTGAGAAAAGCTTGTTCTCAGAACCAATAAAAATGCGCACACCTTCGCCACTTTCTGTCAGTTCCAGAAAATCCGAGATGTCGCGTTTGCGTTCGAGGTCGTCAAACAATGTACGGATTCGATCAAGATTGGCGGTTTCGGCGCCACCTTCAAGCAGGTTGGACTGACCGCGAACAATCAGACGCTCGCTGCGCTCGCCGACATCGGCCCAAAACGCGATACCAGTGGCGACAAACTCATGGGCAAGCGAATCAATCTCCTGTCGCCGCTCGGCGATTTCGGTGCGGATGCTTTTGGACAGGTCAGACAAGTTGCGGCCATCGGCTATGGAACTGAGGAAATTCGCCGCTTCGCGCATCGAGGACGGGGTTTGGCCCGGCGGCGGTGCAAAAATACGGTTTTCAACATGGCCATCCGCAAAAACCAACACGACAAGGGCGCGTTCAGTGCTGAGGCTGACAAATTCCACATGGCGGATGGCTGCCTCTTTCTTGGGAGCCAGAACAACCGAGGCAGACCGGGTGATACCAGACAGCGTCGCGGTGACCTGATCCAGCAAGCCGGCAACATCAGAATCGGTGCCGCCGAGCGACGCCTCGATCTTGTCGCGATCATCCTGCGCGACGGTACCCATTTCCATCAACCCATCAACGAACAGGCGCAGCCCCCGATGAGTGGGGATCCGGCCTGCTGACACATGGGGGCTGTCGAGCAGGCCAAGATATTCCAGATCTTGCATGACATTGCGAATCGTCGCGGCAGAAAGCTTTTCGGTCATGGTCCGTGTCAGCGTACGCGATCCGATCGGGTCGCCTGAAGACAGATAGCCTTCGACCACGCGGCGAAACACCTCGCGCGAGCGGTCATTCATTTCGGCCAGCAGGTTGGGCATTTCTGCAGGCATGTTGAGGCGGTCGGGCATATCAATTCTCCTGTTATCACCATATGAACCGGCGGCGCGCAACGTCAATCAGGCTTGCAACCCGGGTACAGGACCGCCTATCTGGCGGTGTGGATACAATAGGTGGATCATGCGCCCTTCTGGCCGTAAATTGAACGAAATGCGACCGGTCTCGATGGAGATCGGGGTGATGAAACATGCCGAAGGATCATGCCTGATCAAGGTGGGTGAGACACATGTCCTGTGTTCCGCAACGATCGAAGACAAGGCACCGGCATTCTTGAAGGGAACCGGCTTGGGTTGGGTTACCGCCGAATATGGCATGTTGCCACGCGCCACCAACAGCCGCATGCGACGCGAGGCGGCCGTTGGCAAGCAAAGCGGGCGAACGCAGGAGATTCAGAGATTGATCGGGCGCGCCTTGCGTGCAGGGGTGGATCGGTCTGCCTTGGGTGAGCGTCAGATCGTCGTGGATTGCGACGTGATCCAGGCGGACGGTGGGACGCGCTGCGCCTCGATCACTGGGGGATGGGTTGCGTTGCGGTTGGCAGTGGACCATCTGCTGAAGGCAGGGGCGATTGTGAGCGATCCATTGATGGATCACGTGGCGGCCGTGTCATGCGGACTCTATGCCGGGCAGGAGGTTCTTGATCTTGATTATATTGAGGACAGCGCAGCGGGCACCGACAGCAATTTTGTGCTGACCGGACGCAGGCGCCTGATCGAGGTTCAGATGTCGGCCGAGGGGTCAACCTTTTCGCGGGCCGAGATGGTCAACCTTCTGGACCTGGCTGAGATGGGTGTGGTGCAGTTGGTTGCCGCTCAATCGGCGGCTGTGGGCGGAAAATGATCGGTGACTTGAGAGGCCAGGACCTGCTTGTTGCAAGCGGTAATGCCGGCAAGCTGGCCGAGTTTACGGCCCTGCTGGCGCCGTTTGGCAACAGGGTGCTATCGCTGAAGGATCTTGGCTTATCTGAACCAGAGGAAACCGAGTTCACATTCGCCGGGAATGCACGTTTGAAGGCAAGAGCAGCGGTCGCTGCATCCGGACTGCCAAGTCTGGCGGATGATTCTGGTCTTACGGTTGACATCCTTGGCGGATGGCCAGGTATTTATACCGCTGATTGGGCCGAAGGGTCAGATGGCCGAGATTTTGATGTCGCGATGACGAAGACTTGGGATATGTTGCGTGCGATCCGCGCGAAACCACCTTATTTGGCGTTGTTCCACTGTGTATTGGTGCTGAGTTTCCCAAGTGGTGAAGATTTGGTGTTTAATGGCAGGCTTTTGGGACAGATCGTTTGGCCAAAGCGTGGCTCTCTGGGCCACGGCTATGATCCGATCTTTCAACCGGACGGCCATCAAAAGACCATGGGTGAAATGTCAGGTCTCGAAAAGAACAGGATCAGTCACCGTGCCAAAGCCGTGCAGAGTCTTGCTGACCATTGTTTCACGTGAAACATTTGCCCCAGCTTGACTGTTGCAGACGGTTTTTCTAGTCAGGACTGAACCTTAGATGACACCTAACCTTGGCTTTGGACTTTATATACATTGGCCCTTCTGCCAATCGAAGTGCCCCTATTGTGATTTCAACAGCCATGTTGAAACGGCGATAGATCAAAAGCGTTGGCAGCAGGCCTATCTCGCTGAGATTGCTCGGTGCGGCGCTGAAACAACCGGCCGCATTCTGGATTCGGTATACTTTGGCGGCGGGACTCCGTCGCTTATGGACCCGGACCTCGTTTCGCTGATCCTGGAAAGAGTGCGCCAGACTTGGCGTCAATCCAACGACATCGAGATCACGCTAGAAGCAAACCCAACCTCAGTCGAGGCTGGGCGCTTTGCAGGTTTTCGGAACGCTGGAATCAATCGGGTGTCGATTGGGGTACAAGCACTGCAAGACCAGCATCTTCGGCAACTGGGTCGACTGCACACAGTCAACGATGCGATAGGGGCAATCGAGATTGCCACGGCTACGTTTCCCAGAGTCAACTTTGATCTGATCTATGCAAGGCAGCACCAATCGCTTACAGATTGGCGATCCGAATTGCAGCTGGCGTTGAGCCTTGGCACCAGCCACATGTCTTTGTACCAGTTGACCATTGAGGAGGGCACAGTGTTTCATGCAAGACAGATGCGTGGGTTGCTCTTGGGTCTACCTAAGGACGATCAGGCCGCTGATATGTTCGACTTGACACAGGAGCTATGCAACGCAGCTGGAATTCCATCTTATGAGGTTTCGAACCATGCCAGCATGGGGCAGGAGTCGCGGCACAATCTGATCTACTGGCGGGGTGGCGACTATGTTGGCATTGGCCCTGGCGCGCATGGTCGATTGCTGCATGACGGTCACCGGGTAGCGACTGAAGGTATCAAAACTCCTCAGGCTTGGCTGGATGGCGTCGAAAGGAGGGCCAATGGTGAGCTTCCACGCACATTAATGTTGTCTAAAGACGCCGGAGCCGAATACTTGATGATGGGCCTTCGTGTCAAGGAGGGTATCCGACCGTCCCACTATCGACACCTGACGGGCCTTGACCTGCCTAAGGGCAAAATTCAAGATCTGATCGGGCTGAGACTGCTTATGGAAGGTCAAGACAGCCTACACGCCACGCAAAGTGGCATCTTGGTCTTGGATGCCATACTGCGCGATGTGCTGGCCTAATGAATCAGCCTTCGCTATCCCTCACATCCCGGGGGATCTTTGAGAGAACATCGCAAAGCATATCCAGCTGATCAAGCGAGCGATACTTGATCGTGATCATGCCACCATCACCCGGCCCGTAGTGCGTAATCTGAACAAGCATATGCAAATTGGCGGAAAGATCATTCTCGATCGCGATCGTGTCAGCATCTTTGGAGGTAAAACGCCTTGACTGTCCAGGCCCCGCCGCTGGTTTGATCAACTTCTTAGCAAGACGCTCAGTTTCCCGCACTGACAAGCCGCGTTTGACAACTTCGGCGGCAAGGTCCTGTGGCTGCAGCGAGGTGATCAACGCGCGCGCATGGCCAGCTGTCAAACGACCATCACGCACCATAGCCAAAACCGGTTCACTCAACGACAGCAATCGCAGCGTATTTGCGATATGGCTCCTGCTGCGTGACAAGTTGACCGCCAACTGTTCTTGCGTGTGGCCGAAACGATCCATCAGCTGACGGTATGCAATAGCCTCTTCAATTGCATTAAGGTCGGCGCGCTGAATATTTTCCAGAATGGCAATTTCCAAAACCTCCTCATCGTCATAGTCACGCACAAGTGCGGGAACCTCGTGCAACCCTGCTATCTGGGCTGCGCGCCAGCGCCGTTCGCCTGCTACGATCTCATACTTTCCCTGCACAACCGCTTGACGGACGATCAACGGCTGAATAATCCCCTTCTGCTGAATGGAGTCCGCAAGCTCGCGCATGGCGTCTTCCGAAAAATCGCGGCGCGGTTGGTTTGGATTTGGTACTAGGAGGTCTACGGCAATAAGGTCACGCAATGGCTCGCGTGAATGGCTGGACCGCTGCGGCGAAACAACGTCCGCCATCAAGGACGAAAGACCACGACCAAGCCCACTGCGTGCCGGTTTCTTGTCACTCACTTCAATCGCTCCCGTGTTCATCGGATCCATGCCGTCGGGTGAGCAATTCGTTCGCCAAGGCAAAATAGGCGTCACTACCCTTCGACGATGGATCATAGGTTACTACTGGCATAGAGAACGATGGCGCCTCACTGACCCTGACATTGCGGGGAATGACAGTGTTGAACACCAGCTCACCGAGTGTTGCCCGTACATCAGTCTCCACTTGCTGACACAGTCGGTTGCGCCCGTCATACATCGTGACTACAACCCCTTCGATACGCAACCCTGGATTTCCGGATTGTCGAACCTCACGGATCGTCAACATCAATTGAGAAAGCCCCTCTAACGCAAAGAACTCTGCCTGCAGCGGGATCAACACCGAATGACAAGATATCATGGCGTTTACAGTCAGCAAACTTAGCGATGGCGGGCAATCGATCAGAATGTAATCCAGCGCCAAGGCATTCATCGACGGGTGACGCAAGGCGTCGTGCAACAGGAAGCTGCGTTTCTCGTTGGCGACAAGATCAATGTCGGCAGAGGCAAGGTCGCTGTTTGCCGGGCAAATCAACAGGTTCGAAACAGTGGTTTGATGAGCTATTTCATTGATACCTAGGTCCTCAATCAACAAGTCATAAGTCGATGGCCTGCGATTTTCGACCGGAACACCCAATCCGGTAGAAGCATTGCCCTGTGGATCCAAATCAATCAAGAGCGTCCGCAACCCCTTCAAGGCAAGACAAGCGGCAAGATTGACGGATGTCGTCGTCTTTCCAACCCCACCCTTCTGGTTTGCGATGGCGATGATTCGAGGTTCCGTGGACTGTCCAAAATCAGGCACGAGCTAGATCCCATAGCTTGATCACAGCACCATTGGAATCGGTTCGACTTGCCACAGTCTGGCATTGCATATTCCAGTTTCGACGAGCTGCCTCCAATTCCATCGCGTGACCTCGACCTTTGAGGAAGACAGAAATGCAACTTTCTGCCTGATGCCGCTCCACCATAGGCAACAGGTCTCCCATAACTGCAAATGCACGTGCTGACACCACCTGCGCACCGATGGGATCAATGATCTCAATTCGATCCGAAAGAACTCTGGCGTTCAGTAAAAGCTGCCTTACGACCTCTTTCAGAAACACGGCTTTGCGTCGGTCAGATTCCACAAGAACAACCTCTAGCCCAGGCGCAGCCTCCTGAGCCAGAATGCCAATCACGACTCCAGGAAAACCTGCGCCACTTCCGATATCCAGCCAAATACCCTCTTTGACATCCACAATGTCCCAAAGCTGCGCCGAATCAAGGATGTGACGTTGCCAACCGTTCTCAAGAGACGCAGCCGAAACAAGGTTTATCCTAGAATTCCACTTTCCGACCAAGCGAAGGAAAACCTCAAGCTTCGTCTGCGTTTCACGTGAAACATTCAACCAATCCGGCATATGCCTTGGGCTCTCCTCCATTTCTATCTTTCCACCATGCGGTGGGTCAAGCGTCGTACATGCGCCAAAATCAGGGTTAACGCTGCCGGCGTGACCCCCTCAATCCGCGCCGCCTCCCGAAGATTTTCAGGTCGCCGCCGCTCGAGCTTGCCACGCAACTCCGAGGATAACCCGCTCATTCCCCGATAGTTCAAATCTGCAGGGATCTTCACCGCTTCATCACGCTTTAACCCATTAACCTCGGCGCTTTGGCGACTAAGATATCGTGCATACAACGCGTCACGTCCTGTCTGACAACGCACAATATGACTAAATTGACCAAAACGTGGCTCCAGCGCAATAATTCGTTCCTCCGTCATGTCAGTCAAAGACAGAGCGTGCCACAAGCTCCTGCGCTGTCCGTCACTACTGACAGCCACACCGATCGCACGCAAATCCTGCGGTGTCACCGTATGATCCTCTAGAAATTCACGTGCCGCTACAAGTTCAGCGACTTTCTTGTCATAACGTACTTGACGCTCATCACCCACAAGCCCGGCCGCAATGCCGGTCGCAGTCAAGCGTTGATCCGCATTGTCTGCACGCAGCGCAAGCCGGTACTCCGCCCTTGACGTAAACATCCGATATGGCTCTGTCACGCCAAGATGAGTCAGATCATCGACCATGACACCTATGTAACTGTCGGACCGGCTGAACCGCAGTGCATCGCGCCCCAGTACGCCTGCGGCAGCATTTGCACCCGCAACCAACCCTTGGGCGGCAGCCTCTTCATACCCAGTGGTACCATTGATTTGACCGGCAAAATACAAACCCGAGATAACAGTCTCCAGCCCAGCCGTTAGGGCACTCGGGTCGAAATAGTCATATTCAATGGCATAACCTGGCTGTACAATGGTGACAGCCTCCAACCCCTTGATACTTCGCACATACTGCTGCTGAACTTCAGCGGGCAAAGACGTCGAAATCCCGTTCGGATATACCGTGTGATCCGTCAGCCCCTCTGGTTCCAGAAAGATCTGATGTGCGGTCTTGTCAGGAAACCGCACCACCTTGTCTTCGATCGACGGGCAATATCGCGGTCCAACACCCTCGATAAATCCCCCATAGATTGCAGACTTGTCCAAATTCTTGCGAACAATGTCGTGCGTCACCTCATTGGTATGGGTGATCCCGCAACTAACTTGCCGCACAATGGGCTTGTCATGCAGAAATGACAACATGACAGGCGCTTGATCACTTGGCTGCTTTTCCAACCCAGACCAATCAATTGTCCTTCCGTCCAGACGAGGCGGGGTCCCGGTTTTCAGCCGTCCGCGCTTCAACCCTAAACTTGCAAGCTGTT
The DNA here is from genome assembly GCA_037127855.1 of Alphaproteobacteria bacterium. Lineage (GTDB taxonomy): Bacteria > Pseudomonadota > Alphaproteobacteria > Rhodobacterales > Rhodobacteraceae > Stagnihabitans. Next base: position 8,573 of record JBAXXO010000031.1, on the reverse strand, counting down.
CAGCCAACCTTGTAGACGCTGCATCTCCGACACGCCCACCTGACCGTCTGACATCGCCAATATGAAGAACGCCATTCAAGAAAGTACCGGCGGTCAAGACCACCGCAGCAGCGGTGACAGCCGACCCATCGACCAAAACAACACCGCAAACCCGGCCACCCACCTCAAACTGCAGTTCCGCAACCTCTGCCTCGATAATCTGCAAACCTTGCTGCGCACTTAGCAACGCCTGAATAGCTGCCTTATACAACTGCCGGTCTGCCTGCGTTCTTGGGCCCTGCACCGCAGGCCCCTTGCTTCGGTTCAACAATCGATACTGTATACCCGCACGGTCTGCTGCCACACCCATGATGCCATCCAAGGCATCAATTTCACGCACCAGATGGCCCTTGCCCAAACCGCCAATTGCAGGATTGCATGACATCGTACCAATGCCGGTTTTCGACATGGAAATCAAAGCCGTCCGCGCTCCGATTCGCGCCGCGGCAGCTGCGGCTTCTGCTCCGGCGTGACCACCACCAATCACGATGACATCGTAGTGTTTCACGTGAAACAACCCTTATTTCCCGATGCAGAAACTGGCAAAGATCTCATCAAGCAAGTTCTCGACATCAATACGCCCCACCAACTGATCCAGAAAAAGCAACGCCTCGCGCAATTCTGTCGCGACAAGCTCACCCCTGTTGAACGGCTTTTCTAACTCATCCAAAGCTGATTCCATAGCACTTATCGCATGGAGCATCGCAACCCTGTGTCTTTCGCGCGTCATGACACCCGCCGACGCTACCCGTGCCTCCAAAACCGCAACAATGCGGGAAATCAACTCCTCCACACCACGCCCGGTCAAGCCAGACACGCCTTCACCGTGCAAATCCGCCTTACCCAAGACAACCACATCATCTGGTTTCGGCGTCATCAGCGTCACTTCATCCAGCCTGCCCAGCAAAAACACCCGCAGATCGGCCAGCTCCGCCCTCTCCATCCCGCGGGAAATTCCAATTTTCTCTACCTCATCAAGCCCTTGTCGTAATCCAGCCGTATCCAGTAGGGTCACGGGCAACCCACCAAGGTTCATGCGAACCTCGATAACGTCCCGTGTTGTACCTGCCACCTCTGACGTGATGGCCGCCTCGCGTCCCGCCAACGCGTTCAACAAAGTCGATTTTCCAACGTTCGGGGCCCCAACAATTGCAACTTCAAACCCTTCCCGCACCCGTTCTGCAACCTTGGTCCCATCCACCTCGGCCCTCAAATCCGACAGCACACAGCCCAGCAAGGCCCTAACCTCGGGCACCACATCCACCGGCACATCCTCATCGGCAAAATCAATGACCGCCTCGATCAGCGCGGCCGAGCGGATCAATTTGCGCCGCCAAACCTCCGCGCGCTTGCCAACCGCACCTGATAGAATGCGCAACGCCTGACGCCGCTGCATCTCGGTCTCGGCATCGATCAGGTCAGCCAAACCCTCGATCTGCGCGAGGTCAAGCCGCCCATTCTCTAATGCCCGCCGCGAAAACTCACCAGGTTCGGCCTGCCGCAATCCCGTCATATCCGACAAGGCCGCAGCCACTGCCTGTACAACTGCCAGTGACCCGTGAACCTGCAGCTCCGCAACCGCTTCGCCTGTGAAACTGTGCCCTTCAGCAAACAGCAGCACCACCGCGTCATCCAGAACCTGCCCATCCCAGATCAGACGTCGCACCGCAGCATGTCTGATCTGCGGCAATGCCCCACTCAAGGACCGCACAGCCTCAAAAGCCAAAGCGCCCGAGATCCGAAACACCGCAATCCCAGCCTTGCCCCGCGCCGAGGCGAGCGCAAAGATCGTGTCAGGCGCCAACTCCGACATATCCCAATCACGCGTTCATCGAGTCAAAAAATTCGGTATTGGTCTTGGTTTGCTTCAACTTACTGATCAAGAACTCGATTGCATCCGTGGTCCCCATCGGGTTCAGTATCCGTCGCAAGACATAAGTCTTCTGCAGATCCATCTTTTCGATCAGCAAATCTTCCTTACGCGTACCCGATTTCAGAATATCAATCGCCGGGAAGACACGTTTGTCCGCAACTTTCCGATCCAAGACGATCTCACTGTTGCCCGTGCCCTTGAATTCTTCAAAAATCACTTCGTCCATCCGGCTGCCAGTATCAATCAACGCCGTCGCAATGATCGTCAACGACCCACCCTCTTCGATATTCCGCGCCGCGCCAAAGAACCTCTTCGGCCGCTGCAGCGCGTTGGCATCCACACCACCTGTCAAAACCTTGCCAGACGATGGTACCACTGTGTTGAATGCCCTACCAAGTCTAGTAATCGAATCAAGCAAAATAACCACATCTCGCTTATGCTCAACCAATCTCTTGGCTTTTTCAATGACCATCTCGGCCACGGCCACATGCCGCGTCGCAGGTTCGTCAAAGGTCGAGGATACGACTTCGCCCTTCACAGACCGCTGCATGTCAGTAACCTCTTCTGGTCGTTCATCGATCAGCAGCACGATCAAATAGCATTCGGGATGATTGGTTGCGATGGAATGCGCAATATTCTGCAACAGCACCGTCTTGCCTGTGCGCGGCGGTGCTACAATCAAGCCCCGCTGCCCCTTGCCGATCGGCGCCACCAGATCAATGATCCGCGCCGAGCGATCCTTGATCGTCGGGTCCTCCACCTCCATCTTGAAGCGCTCATCAGGATAAAGCGGCGTCAGATTGTCAAAATGCACCTTGTGCCGCGCCTTTTCAGGGTCATCGAAATTGATCTTCGTGACCTTGGTCATGCAAAAGTATCGCTCACCCTCTTTAGGTGCCGCAATGACACCTTCAATCGTATCGCCAGTCCGCAGGCTGAACAGCCGCAAGATCTCTGGACTCACATAGATGTCATCCGGCCCCGAAAGATAATTCGCCGAAGGGCTGCGCAGGAACCCGAATCCATCCTGCAACACCTCCAACACGCCATCACCGCCAATTTCCCAACCCTCTTCGGCATGTTCCTTCAGCAATGAGAACATCATCTCACCCTTGCGCATGGAAGGTGCGTTCTCAATCTCCCATTCCTCAGCCATTGCCAGCAATTCAGCCGGCGTCTTTGCTTTCAGGTCAGCGAGATTCAGTTTTTCGGTGGTCATGCGACGTCCTCAAGCAGCACCGGTCAGGCCGGGCGCAAACAACAATGTTCATGGAAAGCGGGAAGGTCGACTGACCGCGCTTTTCTTGACTAACCCCAAGCGCAAAGCAAGTCAACCCGATCAGAACTTCACGATCACCGCCGCAACGATCAGAATCAGGAATACCGTCGGTACTTCATTCATCAACCTGTATTGCCGGCCGCTCACATGATTGCTGCCCGCCATGAAATCCTTCCGCCGCACTCCAAGCCAGCCTTGAAACCCCGTCATCGCCAACACCGACGCTGCCTTGACCCATGGCCAGACCATCCCCCAATCCACGATCCCCGGCGTCATCACCAGCGCCAATCCGAACAGCCAGGTCACAATCATCGCCGGACCCATGATCCCCTTCAACAGGCGCCGTTCCATCACCTGAAACATCTTGTCCGTCGTTGACCCAGGCTCGACCTGCTCGACATGGTAGACATATAGACGCGGCAGATAGAACAACCCCGCCATCCAGGCCACTACCGAGACGACATGAACTGTTTTCACCACCAGATACCAGTCACTTAAGAACCCGCCCATGCCGTTCTCCTGTCTTCCCTATCTCTTTCTATATTTACTAAAGATTATATAGACTAAGAATGATGATGCAGTAGAGCCACCGGATAAATGAATATCGCTGACCACCCCCAAGGTTCTGCACAACCTGCCCAATGTGGACAAGTTTCGAACAGCTTTCCAACTCCAGATTAACACATTGATAAAAAAAAGTATTTTTGATGATTCTGGACTTAGCGCGCGCGTGCGATTTTATCCCTTTTTGCGGATATCCCATTTCTCCACAGACCCGAAATCGCCCTGTCCCCTTGTGGAAACCTAACCCCGACAGTTGACATTCCGACCCCCAGAACCTTCACTCTCGCCACCGCCCGGCTTTCCACCCCAGTCCTCCGCAAGAACAAAACCAGTCTGTCCACAGGGTTGACCCAATGCTCCTTCTCGCCTCGTCCTCGACAATCCGCCTGACCCTTCTGCGCAATGCCCGCGTCCCGGTCACCTCCCATCCCGCTCGCATCGATGAATTCGCCATCCGTCAGTCGCTGCAGACCGACCACACAAGCCCCCGCGACATCGCCGACACGCTTGCCGAGATGAAAGCCCGCAAGATCGCCCAACTCCATCCTACGGCGCTCGTCCTTGGCTGCGATCAGATTCTTGCCCTCAAGGATCAGGTGTTTGAAAGACCCACCACCCCCGAACAGGCGCGCGATCAGCTGACGCGTTTGCGCGGCCAGACCCATCAGCTGTATTCCGGCCTGGTGCTCTACCACAATGCAGAACCGATCTGGCGGCATATCGGCACCGCCAAGCTGACGATGCACAGCTTCTCCGACGCCTATCTTGACGGCTATATCAGCCGACAATGGCCGACAATTTCCCGATCGGTCGGTGCATATCAACTGGAATCCGAAGGCATCCGTCTGTTCAGCGCCATCGAAGGCGACTATTTTACCATTCTGGGTTTGCCGCTCTTGCCGCTGCTGTCTTATCTGTCACTCCGGGGGTTCATCACAACATGACGGATTTGCCGCCACGCATCCCATTGGCGGGGGTTATCGGCCATCCCATCGCCCATAGCCGCTCGCCCGCCCTGCATGGCTTCTGGTTGAAACGCTATGGCATCAAGGGTCACTACATCCCGATGGATGTGGGTCAGGCCGATCTGGCCATGGCGCTCACCAGCCTGCCCAAGCTTGGCTTTGTCGGTTGCAATGTGACCATCCCGCACAAGGAAACCGTCCTCGCCCTCGCCGACATCGTCACCGATCGCGCTGCCCTGATCGGGGCCGCCAACACGCTGATTTTTCGCAAAGATGGCAAGATTCACGCTGACAATACCGACGGTGCCGGTTTCATCGCCAACCTCCGGCAAAACGCCCCGCACTGGCTGCCCGGCAGTGGCCCCGCCGTCCTATTCGGCGCGGGTGGTGCCGCCCGCGCCGTCGTCGCCGCCCTGATCGACCTTGGCGTGCCCGAGATTCGCATCGCAAACCGCACAAGACCACGCGCCGAAGTTCTGCGTTCCGATTTCGGCGTCCGGCTTCAGGTCTATGATTGGCTGCAAGCTGGCCAGATGCTCGATGGTGCCCGCCTTGTCATCAATGCAACCTCACTGGGCATGACCGGCAAACCAGATCTCCGCATCCCGCTTGACACTCTCAAACCTGGCACCCTCGTAACCGATCTCGTCTATACCCCGCTCATGACCCAGTTCCTGATCGAGGCGCAGGACCGTGGCGCCGAAATCGTTGACGGTCTGGGCATGTTGTTGCATCAGGCCGCACCGGGCTTCGAACGCTGGTTCAACCACAGACCCGAGGTGGATTCCGCCACCCGCACCGCCGTGTTGGCCCCATGACACCGTTTTTGCTGGGCCTGACAGGCTCGATCGGGATGGGCAAATCCACCACGGCGGGCATCTTTGAACAACATGGTCTCCCGGTGTGGAGCGCGGACGCCGCCGTGCATCGCCTTTACGCGCGAGGAGGCGCTGCCGTCGCACCACTTGGCGCCCTGTTTCCCGACGCGGTGCAAGATCAGGCCATTTCCCGTGATGTGCTGCGCCAGCATATCAGTCGCGATCCTACGACCCTTGCCAGACTGGAAAACATTGTGCACCCCCTCGTGGCCACCGACCGCGCCCAATTCGTTGCCGCGGCTCAGGCCGATATCGTGGTCCTTGACATCCCGTTGCTGTTTGAAAACGGCAGCCAGACCCAGTTTGACGCCACGCTTCTGGTGACAGCACCCGCCGCCCTGCAACGCATCCGCGTCCTTGCACGCCCCGGCATGACCGAGGACCATCTGCAAATTCTGCTCTCCCGCCAGATGCCCGATGCCCACAAACGCGGCCTCGCCACACATATCGTCGAAACCCTCGACCTGCCCAGCACCGCGGCCTATGTCTCCGCCCTGATCTCTCACATCCGAGCCCGCCATGCGTGAAATCGCCCTCGATACCGAAACCACCGGCCTTGACCCCGCAACCGGCGATCGTGTTGTTGAAATTGGCGCAGTCGAGCTGTTCAATCAGATGCCCACCGGTCGCAGCTATCACCAATACCTCAACCCCGACCGTTCGATGCCGCGAGAGGCTTTCGAGGTCCATGGCCTGTCCGATGATTTCCTGCGCGACAAACCCCGTTTCCGCGACGTGGCCCGGGCATTTCTGGATTTCATCGGCGATGCGACCCTTGTGATCCACAACGCCCCATTCGACATGAAATTTCTCAATCATGAATTGACCTTTGCCGGTCAGCCGGCCCTGCCGATGTCGCGCGCTCTGGATACCGCACTTCTGGCCCGCCAGAAATATCCCGGATCTCCCGCCAGCCTCGATGCACTTTGCCGTCGTTTCGGTGTCGACAACTCGATGCGCGAAAAGCACGGCGCCCTGCTCGACAGCGAGATCTTGGCCGAGGTCTATCTGGAACTGATCGGTGGTCGTCAGCCCGACCTGACGCTAAACGCCGCCCAGTTCAAATCCACCGCCGAACGCGATGCCGTCTGGCGCCCCAAACCCCGCCCCACACCCCTGCCCACGCGCCTGACCGCAGACGAGGCCGCCGCCCACCAAGCCTATGTCACCAAACTCGGCGCGTCCGCGCTCTGGAAAAAATAGACCGGTCAGGTTCACACCCACCGGCCTGTCACAAGCATAGGGTGGGGGCTACCCCACCCATCCCCTCAATTCGTGACGGATGGCTGCACAGCCTGCGCCCGACGCGACATTTCCTGACGATACAACGCCATGAAATCCACATTGTCGATGTTCAACGGCGGAAAACCACCGTCATGCGTCACATCCGCGATGATGCGCCGGATGAACGGAAACAGCATTCGCGGGCATTCGATCAGCAAGAACGGATGCAACTGCTCTTCCGGCACCCCTTCGACATGAAACACACCAGCATATTCCAATTCCATCAAGAACAGCGTCTCATCGGTCGCCTTGTTCTTTGACGTGACCTTGAACTTGGAAATCACGTCAAACTGATGCGCCACCGGCCGCTTGCGGGCGTCCAGACTGACGCCAACCTGAATATCCGGCTGCATCTCGGTGCCCGAAAGCCCCTTTTGCGCCACCAGGTTCTCAAAACTCAAATCACGGACAAATTGCGCCAGAACCTGCATCCTGACACCCGGAGCCGCGGCCCCATTCGTGCTTTCTTCGGCCATTGCACTCTCCCCTTGCACATCTTCGGCCGCTTCCTACCACCGCCTCAAGGTCTGGTCCATCCCGAAGGGATTTCCCTGCCCAATCTCGGCGCTTCAACTTCGACAGCGTAGCCCTCCAGCACATCCTCTTGCGGATCGGGTTGAAAGCGCATCGCAACCCGACCAATGATGATGCGCCTTACCCCGGGCACCAACAGCACCAATCCCAGCAGATCGCCCAACATCCCGGGCAGCATCAGCAAAACCCCGCTGACCACCAGCAACCCCGACCCGCCCAGCGTCGCCGGCTTCAACATCAGCATCCCGCTTTGGATCTGCCCAACCGCCTGCATTCCCAGCCGCCGCAGCATGACAACCCCCATTGCCGCACTGCACAGCACGACCGCCAACACCCCCAACACACCGATCCACGCCCCAATCACGACAAATGCCGCAATTTCGGCCATCCCCCATAAGAATAGACCCAGTAAAACCTGCATCCCAACCGTCTTACGCGTCATTTTGCCCTCTCTGGTGGACTTGGCTTGACCCACCCCTTACATAAGTCACAAACTCATTCCAACCAAGGGCAACACGCCCGCCTCAAAGGCACCGCATGAACACTTCCATCATCCAAATCCTCGTCCTGGCTGGGATCGCCGTGTTCCTTATCCTCAAACTCCGTGCTGTCCTCGGCACACGCGAGGGCTATGAACCCAGCACCCGCCCCAGCGACGACCTGCGCCCGCGCCAGAAATTCGATGTGGTCGAAGGCGGCCCAGACCGCGACATCTCCGACAACACCACAGACCCTGCCTCCACCGCGGCCCTCTCCGCGATGAAGGCCGCCGACCCCAGCTTCAATGTCGGCGATTTTCTCAAAGGCGCCCGCAGCGCCTACGAAATGATCCTGATGGCCTTCGACAAGGGCGACCTTGACAAGATCCGCCCCTTCCTCGGCCCTGATGTTGCCGCTACCTTCACCGCCTCCGTCGCAGACCGCACCCAACATGGTCTGACCATCACCTCGACCTTCGCTGGCATCCGTGAATTGACCCTGACCGATGCAAGCTTCAATCCGGCAACCAAACAGGCCCAGATCGACGTCAGGTTCGGGGCCGAACTGACCCGCGTCGTGCGCGATGCCAATGGGGTCGTCGTCGAAGGCAAGCCCAACACGATCGTCAAGCAGCGCGACACCTGGACCTTTTCGCGCATCATGGGCACCACCGACCC
>JBAXXO010000030.1:0-17436 GCA_037127855.1 Alphaproteobacteria bacterium | reverse complement strand
AAGAGTTGATTGCGGCGCTGTCCCGCGCGGCATCGGCAAAGTCGATGCGCAAACTGGACAGCGATGACGTGGTCGGCATCGTCGGGGATCAGGACCCCACGAAGCGGGACATGGCTTTGAAAACATTGGGTGATGCCGATTGGCTGGCGGTGGAGCAGGCGCTGTCTTTTCCCGAACGCTCGGCCCGGTGGTTGATGCAACACGCAACATTCCCAAAGGCTTGCCTTTCTTGGAAGGCATGCAATCCGCCATAGGGTGGCGTGATGGTGTCGCTGACGTTGGAGCGGACGAGGGGATGGACTCGGCCTTGGCTTTGGGCCATTTGTGAACGGTCTGATGGGGTATATGGCTTTTCTTGGAAGACACGGCATGATTGATGACCGAAAGGCGTTGGCGCGCAAGGCGGCGTTTAGCGCGCGAAAGTCGGCATTTGCGGCTGGGCAGGGGCAGGCGGCCGAGCGGTTGGCCGGGTTTCTGGCTGGGTTTGCGGGGGCGGCATTGGCGGGATACATGCCGATGAGAACCGAGATCGATCCTTTGCCAGCGATGTGTGCGCATCAGGGACCGGTGGGGGTGCCGGTGATCATGGCGCGAGACACGCCGTTGCAGTTCCGCCTTTGGCGACCTGATACCGTGATGGTGGCGGGCGAGTTTGCGGCGCTGATCCCCGCAAACGGCGACTGGATCGAGCCTGCTGTCTTGATCGTGCCGCTGCTGGCCTTTGACGCACGGGGCTATCGGCTGGGCTATGGTGGCGGATTCTATGACCGAACCTTGGCGGGGTTGCGAGCGCGGGGCAAGATCACGGCGGTGGGCTTTGCCTTTGCGGCGCAAGAGGTGGATGCAGTGCCGGTTGACGGCTTTGACCAAAGGCTCGATGCTGTCGTGACAGAACGGGATGTGCAGGTGTTTGGATGAGAGTGGTTCTTTGGGGCATTGTGGCCGTGATGCTGTCGGTGATGCCGATGGTGGCGGATTGTTTTGTAGGGCAACCTGGCAAGGTGACCTATAATGATGGCCGTGTGATAACGATCATTCAGCGCCACGGCGATGACCTGACCTATACCGAACCCTATGAAGGTTATCAGGATGCGGTCAACAAGACGCATATGATGTTGTTTCCCAAAACCTCGCGGCGCGGGGCGCGGGCGACCGAGATTCGCTGGTCAAGCCCATTGCCAAAGCTGAAGCAGATGGTGCCCGGTTATCATTTTGACTTAAAGGGCACGATGAAATCAGGTGATGGTTCACCGTTGCCCTATCGCAACGAGGGTGACGTGTTGGGAAAGGAGGTTGTTAAGGTCGGAAACTGCACGTACGATGTGCTTGTGATCAAGACGGTTGCCTATCTTGACAATCAGGCCATCACTGTCACTACCGATTATCTGAGCATTGACCTGCTGGTGGTAATGCGGTCCGATATCAATGTCATCAGTTCTGGCAGGCAGGTCAAACGGACCGTCGTTGCCATCCAGTGACGCAGGACGGACAGGTATGGGCCGATCAGAATCATTTTGCGATGTTTTCGTGCTTTATGAACATGTTACCCCATGCACGATCGACCAGTTCGGGTGTCATCTTGTAAGGTAAATCTTCGAAGTCACATATCGCAATGATCTGGTCTATCAGAAAGGCAGCATGATAGTTCGCATAATTGTTGGCAATAGTGGGGTACTTGACTTTGAGGAGGTGCATCAGACTTGCTTCATCCAAGGTGATCTTTTTCGCGCGCGCCACCATCGCAAAGATTTTCAGGAAGATGTCCTGATTGGGGCCGTCAACCTTGATCTTGAAAAAGATGCGCCGCAGCGCCGCACCATCAAGAATCTCATTCGGGTGGAAGTTGGTTGTTAAAATGACCAGCGTGTCGAAGGGAACCGTGAACTTTTCGCCCGATTGCAGCACGAGCATGTCGCGGCCTTCTTCCAACGGCACGACCCAGCGGTTGACCAGTTTTTGAGGCGGTTCGGATTGGCGCCCAAGGTCGTCGACCATGAAGATGCCGCCCGATGCCTTTAGTTGTAACGGTGCCTGATAGGTACGGGCAACCGGATTGTATTTTAGGTCCAGCATGTCCAGAGTGAGTTCGCCGCCCGTGATGACCGAGGGCCGATCGCAATAGACATATCGGTTGTCGAACCGATTGCTGGACCGGCGCAGCGAGTTGGGGTCATCGATCGCTTCTTCTGCCGCAGAATGCACGATCGGATCGTAGACGGTAATGATCTGACCTGAATACTCGATGGCGCGGGGAACAAATATCTTGTCGCCTAAAGTGGCCAGGATTCCATGTGATATCGAGGATTTGCCGTTGCCCGGTGGGCCGTAAAGCAGGACCGAACGCCCCGAAGTCACTGCGGGCCCCAGATTGTTGATCAGATCAGGTGGCAGGATCAGCTGGCCCATTCCCCGCATCAAATCGGACCGGGTCACGCGGATGTTGCGCACAGATTGCCGTTTCATCTGCTCGGCATAGGCGGAAAGGGGGATCGGCATTGCGCCGTAATACTCCGATTGGGACAGCGCATCCAAAGCGCGGTTTTTGCCGGCTTCGGTCAGCTGATAGCCCATCTCGTTGCTCGATGTGGCATGCAGGGTCCCGGTCGCCTCAATCAGTCTTTGGGTGCGAGCGGTGTCGACCAGTTCTTGCGTCAAACTAGAGGGCAGACAGATCACCCGTGAAAGCACCGAGACAATATCAACGTTCATCCGAAACATGGTTTTCAGCAGAATATCCCGCATCATGACAGGGTTCAGCCCAACTTCAGCCAGGCTGCGCGGCGGGGTCGGTGGGATGACGCTAGGCGTCGCTTGGATATTCATAGAGCCACCTCGGGTTTGCTGCAGTCTAGTCTGATTGATGACCGGTTAGGCATTAGGCGCCAGTATCTCTTAAACCACGGCGGAATTAAGCCAAACTGCCGAAAACAAGTAGAATATCAGCATGCCCGACAGGCAAAGGCCCATGGGAAAGCGTGGATGGGTCCAACTGACCCAATCGGGCAGGGCGCGGCGGAAAGTTGGCAGGGCCCGCATCAGACGATGCGCGGCAAAGGAACCCAGCAGGCAAGCGGCGGCCAGGCCCATGACAAAGCGCAGATCGGATTGTACGAAAAAAGGTGCCATCGCGGCAGCGAATTTCGCGTCCCCTGCGCCAAGCGCTCCGCCCGCATTCAGCACAAAGCCAAACACAAGCACGATGGCGCTCAAGGCCCAGCCCCACAGATAGGTGCCAAAAGGCAAAACAAAGACCCCGATCACCAAATAGACCGCGCCCAAGGCAAGAACGGCACGGTTCGGGATCTTCATATATCGCATGTCGCTCCATGCCACCCAAATACCTATGGCTGTGGCAAAGGGCAAGAATGTCAGGGCGGCGGTCGTTGACTGCATCATCCCTCCAAGGCTTTCAATGAACGCGATGCCGCCTCAAAATAAGTGGGCGAGGTATCGACGGCCTCTTGCAGCAGTTGCTTGCCCTGCGAAACGTCACCCTGTTTTACAGCCGCAAGACCGGCGGTGTAAAGCAACTGAGCCCGTTCTTCTTGCGTCATATCCACGATGGGCAGGTCATATTTACGCTGGGCGGCGCGAGCCAGAACCAGATTGTTCTTGGCGGTGAACATGGTGGGATCATAGGTCAAGGCTTGCACGAAAAGCTTTTCGGCATTTGCCGATTCGCCACGGGTTAGCTTGGAAAAGCCCCAATTGTTCAATACACCTTGGGGTTTTGAGGTCAGACCAGCGGCAATTTCATAGAAGCTGTCTGCTTTTTTCCAGTTGCGCTTGCTATCGGCCACCAATGCCTCCAGCCGGTAGCGTTCAAAGGTTTCAACTGTCGGCGGAATCTTTGCCAATTCAGCCTCGGCAGCGGCCCAGTCATTGTCTCGGATCATTACATCAACAAGGGCCAGACGGTCGTCGTTGTTGGCCTCGGGCAGGGCGAGGATGCCAGTCAGAACCGACCGCGCTTCGGTGTACAGCTTGGCGCGGGACAGCGATTTGGCCAGACCCCGTTTCAGGTCGATCTTGTCAGGTGTTACGGTCAGTGCGTTTTTGAAATAGTTAACTGCCTCGGCAGGATCTGCGACGCTCAGCATGATGTCGGAAAGGTTGCTTTGGTCAATTGCGGCGGCCTCTGCCACTGCACGGTCCGCCTGAGACCGCGATACACCCTTTTCGCAGCCGGTTAGTCCAACTGCGCCCAAAAGGCATAGTGCAAGAAACACAGAGTGGCGCATTTTGCGTCCTTCTTACTGCTCGGATCGTGCCTTGGCGACCGGTCTAGAGTTGCGACAGCAGAACGTAATCTCCCTGCCCACGGCGCACTAGATTGAAGCTTGGTTCCTCGGCGACGTTAACACTGCTACCATAGACCGATTTCTCGCTGCGGGCGATAGCCAGCTTCAGATTATCGCGAATCTCGTCCGAACTGCCACTGTCGAGCGCATAGGCCTGCTGAAACATTGCCCGCGCCTCGCCAAACTTACGGACCTCCATCAGGACGACGCCCAGATTATTTATGGCGGGCACAAAGCTTGGGTCTTCTTCGATGGCGCGGCGCAGAACCTGTTCAGCTTGATTGAGGCGCCCAAGTTTAAGGTCAGCAGAGCCAATGGCTGACAAAACGTCAGAATTGATTCCAATCTCAGACCCGGCACGGTAATAGGCCTTGAGTGCCAGTTCGTATTCACCCGCCTCCATCAAACGGTGCCCAACCTCCAAACCATCCACTCCGCGGCGAGAGCCATCGGCGGCCGGGGGCGCATTTCCAGCTGTGTCAAATCCGCCGACCATGTTACAGGCGGACAGCAAGATCAACGTCGTGACGCTAGCGAGGTGCCGCATGATTCCACCGGTTAAACCTTGGAAAAGGCTCAACCGCCCTTGCCCATTTGGCTAAGGGACTTTACAATTCCGAAGATCGAAGGACCGATCAGAATGATCAAAAGCGGTGGCAATGTGAACATCATTGTGCCCAGCGTCAACTTGGTAGGTAGTTTGTTGGCCAACTCTTCGGCGCGCATAATCCGCTTGTCGCGCATTTCCGACGAATACACCCGTAATGCATCGGCGATCGATGTGCCGTAGGTCGCGGATTGGATCAGGGTGGTTACAAAGGACGAGACATCCCCGATGTCTACCCTTTCGGACATGTCGCGCAGTACCTGCGACCGATCCTTGCCGGCCTTGACCTCTTGACCCACAATGTCAAACTCCTCCGCCAGCGCCGGGTAGCCTTCACGGCTTTCGCGCGCCACGCGGTTGATCGATTGGTCAATCGACTGCCCGGCCTCGACGCAGACCAGCATCAGGTCAAGTGCGTCGGGAAAGCCCTGTGTAATCTGCTTTTTGCGCTCTTGGACTCGGCGCGTGATCCAGTATTGCGGCAGATAGTAACCCGCAGCGCCGGGAATGAGCGTTGCCAGCACCTTGAATTGGGTTGTAACTTCCTGACTACTCGCGACGATCAGGGTGTAAACCACACCAACAAGCAAAAATGCGATGCCAAGCACGAGTTGCGCAAAGTGGAACGTGCGGACGGCGTTCTTGTCTTTGTAGCCGGCCCTAATCATGTTCAAGCGCGATGCGGACATCGTTGCAGAGTCTTGCGGTTCGAGCAATGCCGCGTATTTCTCCAGCTTGTCTTGCTTTGCGCCACGGCGCAGAGCTGACCCGGTCTGCTTGCCGACGGTCGCAGAGTCGGCTTGTGACTTCAGCTTTTCAAAAGGATTGTCTCTTTTCTTCAGCATGCTCGGCAGGGTAAGCACGATCAGCAGTACGCCCACCAAACCCGCAACCATCAAAGGGCCAAGCGTGCCAAAAACAAGTGTCAACCTGGTGAAAAGGTCGTTCAGGAATTCCATGGCATCACACCTTTATATCTACCATGATCGTCATGAATATCACATTGACCACCAAAAACACGGCAACGATCAGACAGGCCGGAATGAAGGCAGAGGTGCCCTTAACCTCGTCGTAATAGTCGGGCTTGATAAGATTGATCACCACCACGGCAACGATCGGAAAGGCTGAGAGAAACATGCCGGACCATCTTGCCTCGCCGGTGATGGCTTTGATGCGGCGGAACAGTCTGAAGCGAGCACGGATCACCTTGGCCAGACCTTCGAGGATTTGGGCAAGGTTGCCACCCGAAGTTTGCTGGATTGTGACGGCCACGGCCAAAAAACGTAAATCCTGGCTGTCCAACCGTTCGGCAAACTCTTTCAAGCTATCCGCCACATTGCGACCATAAGAGGCCTCATCGGCAATTATGCCGAATTCAGTGCCCAGAGGGTCGGGGATTTCCTTGGCGACGTTGGCAACGGCAGACGAAAACGGCTGACCGACCCTAAGCGAGCGCACCATCAATTCAACGGCATCAGGCAACTGCTCCTCCAGCAGAGCCATGCGCTTCTTTGCCTTGTTGTTGACCCAGACGTAGACGCCGCCAATACCCATGATAATGGCAACACATATTCGTACGGCCACTGCGGTTTCGGTGCCGAGGGTCAGGCCGAGATAGGAAAACACTGCAAGTACCGCCATGATGCCGATCATTTGCGGCGGGGTGAAGGCAATGTTGGCCCTTTGCGCCTTGTTGGCGAGAACTGAATACAGCGGTATGCCGCGTGATTTTACATGCTGGTCCCGCTCCTTGCGGAGTTGTTCCAGCACTTTTTCGCGGTTCTGAACTTTTTCCAACAGCGCCAGGCGGCGCGATAGACGGGAATTCAGGCTGATCGACTTGCCAAAGACCGTCAGATACAGGCCTTCGACCAGCATAAGCACGGCGACGAAGATCAGGACGTAGATAAGCGGAGCGGCCGAGATCTGCATGTTTGCGCCTTAATTGATTGGTTCGTAGATCGACGCCGGCAGATCATAGCCCCACTGACGGAAACGATCCGAGTAATGCGAGCGCACGCCGGTCGCGTTGAAGCGGCCGATGATTTTGCCGTTGGGTTCTATGCCAAGGCGTTCATAGCGGAACAACTCTTGCATCGAGATCACGTCGCCTTCCATGCCGGTGATTTCGGTGATTGACACGATGCGGCGCGACCCGTCTTGCAGACGCGATGCTTGCACGATCAGGTTGACGGCGGCTGCGATCTGGCTGCGAACGGCCTTCAGTGGCATTTCGATGCCGGCCATTGCGACCATGTTTTCAAGACGCGAAATGCCGTCACGGGCGTTGTTGGCGTGGATAGTGGTCATCGATCCGTCGTGGCCAGTGTTCATGGCCTGCAGCATGTCGATCACCTCTTCGCCGCGGGTTTCGCCCACGATGATCCGGTCGGGGCGCATCCGCAACGCGTTACGCAGACAGTCCCGCTGGGTGACAGCGCCCTTGCCTTCGACGTTTGCGGGGCGGCTTTCCATACGGCCGACATGGACCTGTTGCAACTGAAGTTCGGCGGTGTCTTCGATGGTCAGCACGCGTTCGGCGTTGTCGATGAACGACGACAGTGCATTAAGCGTGGTGGTTTTGCCCGAACCCGTGCCGCCCGACACGATAATGTTCAGACGACAGGACACAGCGGCCTGCAGGTATAGTGCCATTTCCTCGGTAAAGGAACCAAAACGGACCATATCGGAAATCGCTAGCTTGTCTTTCTTGAACTTCCGGATGGACACAAGACTGCCATCGACGGCCACTGGCGGCACCATGCAATTGAAACGAGAGCCATCAGCAAGGCGGGCGTCGCAATAAGGGTTGCTCTCATCGACGCGGCGGCCCACGGCCGACACGATCTTGTCGATGATCCGCAAGAGATGGCGTTCGTCCTTGAACGTAATGTCGGTCAGGGTCAACTTGCCGCCACGCTCGACAAAGATCCTGTTCGGGCCGTTGACCAGAATGTCATTGACGGTTTCGTCTTTCAGCAACGGTTCAAGCGGGCCCAAACCCATAACCTCGTCATACAGGTCTTGGTACAACAACGCACGGTCACCGGAATTCAGAACAACAGCCATTTCCTCAAGCGCTTCGGTCGAGATCGAGGCGATTTCCGATTTCAAGTCGCTCGCGGTCGCATTTTCCAGCGCGGCGAGATTGAGGTTCTCCAGCAGGCGCTTGTGCAGTTTGACCTTAAGTTCGCTAAGCTTTTCCTTGCGCTTACGCTCTTTGTCCATTGCGGCCACTTCGGCGGGCGCGCGGCCCGGGATGGCAGCAAACTTGGGGGTCGCGGTCGCTTGGGACGTTGATGGCATCACGGCCGCGCGTGTTTGCGGTGCACCGGGTCCCACGGCGACGGTGGTCGGTTTCTTGCTTTGGGTGTCGGGTTTCTTGAAGCGCGAAAACATTAAGGTCCCCTTTGGAATGCTGCGGGTGGAGCAGACAGGTCAGCCCGCAAGTGCAGCGGGCCAACCGTGGTCATTTCTTGCCCGTCGCGGCAGTTTTGTTTAGTTCATACAAAGACTTGGCAAGTTTCTGTATTTCTTTTCGCAGCGGGTTCTTAGCAGCAGTTTCGGATAACGGTAGGCCGTGGTCGTTGGCCTGCGTCACCTGCGTGCCGCCGTCCGGCAGCTGCACCTCGATGCCAATACCAAGACTTTCTGCCATTCGTTTGACCCGACTTTTCGCCGACAGATCTGAGAAACGTGGCGCACGGTTTAGCACGAAACGCAGTTTTTCGTGCGGCAGGTTTTCTGCCTTTAATGCCCGTACCAAACGCAGCACGTTTTGGGCTGAACGCAAATCCAGTTCCATCAGCACAAAGTAGATATGCGAGTGGCCCAGCACGGCCTCGGTCCAGGCTACGATGGACTTTGGCATGTCGATTACGACAAAATCAAAGCTTGCTCGGGCCATGTCGATAAGCCGTCCGATATCCTCAGGCGAAATTATGTCGAGTGGAAGCATGTCTGCCGGGGCCGTCAATACATGCAACTTGTCGTTGAAGGTCAGCATCGTTTGCAACAATGAGTCGCTGTCCAAGATCGAGACTTCCGACAAAAGGTTGAACACCGCCTCTTTGCGCGGCAAGTCCAGATAGGTCGCTGCGGAACCGAACTGAAAATCAAAGTCGATCAGACAGACACGCGGTCCTTCTTTGTCGACATTGGCCAATTCCCACGCAAGATTGGTTGCAAAAGTCGATGCGCCTGAACCGCCGGCAAGGCCGTGAACCGGCAGAACTACACCGTTACGGTCACCCTTGGCCCTAAAGCCGGGATGCGTCATTTCGCTCTGGGGCGGGGCATGGCCCGACGCAGACTGGTCGACTGTCAGAACTGATATTGGCGCAGGTTTGCGAATTTTCTCAATGGCTTCGTGCAATGCGCCATCGGGCAAAGGGTAGGGCACAAAATCGTCTGCGCCCAGTCGCAGCAATTGGTGCAGGGCCAACGGACTTATCTGGTCGGCAATCAGAACAACCTTGATCTTATGCGACTTAGCCTGTTTGATCAGATCGGAGATGCGCGGAAGATCGCCTTCATCCGTCGCGTTGACCGCGATGGCCACGAATTCTAGCGATCGGGCATCTGGTTGATCGAGGAACACCGCGGCATCGTCAAAGGACAGATCGCCCCAGCCTTCGCCAAGTTCCCGTTCCATATCATCAATCAGCAGGTCAAAATCCTGTATATCGCGCGAAATGGTGCACGCGAGGATTGGTGCCGATTCCTGATATAGGTTTGCTAAGCTACTCACTGCCTCACGTCCTTCCAATTACCCCACAGGGGGACTGGCACACTTTGCATGATCCCCGGCGTTGAAAGATGCAACCCCCCTGTCGGCCTTGGTCTTCTGACCCTCGGACAGACGCCATTGTCGGATCATGCTAGAACATATAGGCGACATTGGGGCCAAAAAACATCAATCTTTGGTTTTTAGGAGTTCAACGCCAGAATCTGGCAGCCGAACTCTGTCTGGCAAACAGTCGCTTTCACCACAGCAGTCGCGCGGGGCAGGTTGATCATGCCCCGGCGCACCCTGCGCGGCTCGCATTATTGACCCGATGGGTTGACCGAAGTCGCGACGGTCGTGTTGGCGGCAATTGGACGCGTCGCGCTGTCAACATATTCTCGGAAGATTATGGCAGCATATTTCCCGTTCAGTGGCGTCGCCGAGCCTTTGGTAAAGCCTGACACCTCGGTTACGGTGCGGCGGTTGCGTTGTTCGGGTGAGGTGGTGTTGATCACAGGCTGGGTTTTGCCGAACGATACCAATGCCTCGAGCCGCGAGGTGCTGATACCGCGCGCCGAAAGATAGGCCACGACAGCCTTGGCACGACGCAGACCGAGGTGATAGTTGTAGTCTTTCGATCCGACAAGATCGGTATGGCCATATACACGGAAGCGAACCTCGGGGAATTGTCTGATCCAGTTGGCTTGACGGTTCAGAATTGCGGCGGCTTCGGGGGTGATATCGGCGCGATTGAAGGCAAAGGTGATGGTGGTTGGCACCTCGCGGGCAAAGCGCTGGCCAAGTGCGACAGTCGCCTCACCTTCGCCCATCATGGCCATCGAGTTCATCATGGTCGGTGTGCCAAAGCCGCCTTCATCCACCTCTGCCCCGGCTTCGGATCTCGTGAAGGTCGGATCGCAGGCGGCAATCGGCAGCACGGCGAATATCAACAGGAGGAGGCTGCGTTTCATGTCCATCACTCCATCGTGTAGCCATAAGAGCCGCTGAAGTCCTGTCGTGACACTTCCCCGACAGCCCCGCGCTGTTTGCCGGCGGTTTTGCCGAACAAGAACAATTCAGACTCGGTCGGGATCCGTACACGGTCGGTCGGCAGGGCCAGCGCCTCGCCCCTCGTCGGCGTCACCAGATGGGGTGTGACGATGATCACCAGTTCTGACTGGTTGCGCTGATAGGCCGCGCTGCGGAACAAGGTGCCAAGTATCGGAATGTCGCCCAGCCATGGCACCTGACCGTTCAGATCGCGAAAGTCGTCTTGCAGCAGACCGGCGATGGCAAAGCTTTCCCCGTCGCGCATCTCGACCGTGGTCGAGGTTTCGCGGCGTTTGAAGGCATTGACGCTGAACCCCGCCGCCTGCAGCGTGGTCGTCGTGTCAATCGAGGACACGGCCGCATTGATCTGCAGGTTGATCGTGTCGCCATCCACAACGGTTGGGGTAAAGTTCAGTTCTACACCGAAGGGCTTGTATTCGATGGCTATCTGGTCTTGGCCGGACGCCACCGGGATCGGGTATTCGCCACCGGCCAAAAACTTGGCCTCTTGACCCGACAGCGCCGTCAGGTTGGGTTCGGCCAGGGTGCGCACGACACCTTTGGATTCCAACGCCTCAAGCAACACACCGAATTCCAGCGATCCGGCCGTAAAGCCCAGACCCAAAGCACCCTTAATGCCAGTGCCCAGAGTGACGACGCCATCGTCGACACCCGTCAGCAGCGATCCGGTGGCCGCGCCAACAGCGACGTCTTTGCCACCGCGCACGCCCACAGACGAGGACAGGCTTTTGGACACCGAACGCTGCATTTCGGCGAATCTGACTTTCAGCATGACCTGCTGAGTGCCAGCGACCTGCATCAGGTTGCTGACCTTGTCGGGCGAATAGCGATTGGCAAGATCCAGCGCGCGGTCCAGCTTGGCCGTCGACGATACGGTGCCCGACAGGACGATGCCGTCATTTGCCGTGCGCACCTCGATCTGCTCGCCGGCCAGGATTTGTTGCAGCCGCTCTTTGAACTCTTCGATGTCCGGAGTGACCTGCACTTCGACATTCGAGATCAGCTTGCCGTCCTGCGACAGCAGGGTCATCGTGGTTCGGCCCGGCGTCTTGCCCAAGACATAGATCGTGCGGTCCGAAAGGGTCGAAATATCTGCGATGCCCGGATTGGCCACAGACAATTCCGAAAAGGGCGTGTCACTTTCCAAAACCACAGCCCGGTTCATCGGCACATTCAAGGGGGCGTTCGCGGTGCCCTTCATGATGGTCAACGTCTGCGCGACCGCCGGCGTCCAACAGGTGGATGCAAGGGCTATACCCAGAATCCCGGCTGCCCAAATGCCTCGCATTGTCATATGACCTGCCCTCATGTTTGCCCAAATGTCGGGTCTTTACCGCCCGATTCAATATCCAGCATGGCGCAACTGGCTATTTTAAGCAAGAATCAAAAGGTTATTGGCAGTTCCTTATGTGGATAACCTGCAACAGCCCTCTGTCCCTTGTCAACGAAAAGGGCGGCCCCACCAGATATGGGGCCGCGCGCCGTCATAGGCCGGCTCAGTTGCCGCAGGGAATCGGGGTGTCTTGCACGTCGGACCCTTTGCGGGTCTTGACCGAGCAGACTTTATCCGGCTGGGCAGCCACCTCGACGGGAGCTTCCGCGATGCCCAAAAGCGATTTGCTGTCGACTTCGATCTTGCCGTCCACGGCGGCTGCGTTTTCAGCGACCAGCGACAAGGCAAGCTTGCCCGTGGCGGCGGCTTGTGCAAGGCGCGCCACCTGTTCGCGAATGGCGGCCACAGTTACCGTGCGGGCCACCATGGCAGCCCCGTTGTTGTCGTCGGTGCTCTGGTCGACCGCGATGACCTTGACGCCGCTTTCGATCAGCCGGGTCATGTTGTCACCGTTGTCGCCAACTGCACCGGTCCAGTACACGTCCACAAAGTCACCGGGTTGGACAAAGCCCGACACCCCGGACGCGACGTCCACCTTGATCGCAAATGCACCCTGACCGACACCGAGCTGCCCGGCCAAGCCCGCAATCTGACCCGGTTCGGTGACCTTTTCGGCCAGAACAGGTTCAAATTTCTCCATCTGGCGCAAGACATAGCGCGGTTCTTGGGTGTCTTTGGGGAATAACGGTACCTCCGTTTTGCCCAGATTCGCAGGGTTCTTGAAAATGTGATCGGGCAGCGCGCTCGCGGGCCAGTAGATCAGTTGAACGTCCTCGGGCAACAGCGTGTCGCCGTATTTCCTGACTTTGTTGACCACATAGACCTCGACCATCGGTCCGACCTTGCGGTTGAACTCGGTCACCTGAGCCAGGCGCGCCTGCGTCTGGCTTACGTAATTCCGTGTCACGTAGACTGCCAAACCGGCCAGTGCCAAGCCAAGCGCCAGAACCAGCCCATAAATTGCTCGCATGGATGTTCCCCTTTACCTGATCGCTTCGCGCCACCTTGTCCAGCCGCATCAGTGGCTTTCTTGGATGACGTCGACGTTTTTGAACTCGTCTGCCACTGAGGATGTCGCGCTGACAACCCGGTGCATGGTAACCAAAGACATAAGGCCCAAGACTGTAGCTGCCAGAACGAAGCTGACGACGGTCACCCGCCCGCGTCATCCTTGCAAACCGTCTTCAACGCGTTGTCCCAGCATTGACCGCATGATAGCATCAAGCGATGTGACGTGCCAAAATTCTTTTCAAGATGTCGGTGCTTTGCATCGGGCACATGGCGGCTATACATCTTCAATCCGCAAACAATCGCCCGGACCAAAACAGGAAAAGGACCACATCCTTTTGGATGCAGTCCTTTGCCGTTTCGTCAAAGGAGCAAATTAGTTACTAAAAGCTGCCGGTGGCGGCGGCGCTGGGACCACCATCTGTCAGCTCAGTACCAATAGTGCCCGTCAAAGTTGCGACATTACCGCCAACCGCGGTCATCACAGCGATGCCCAGTCCAACGATGGCTGCGGTCAGCACGACCCAGTCAACTGTCACAGCGCCAGATTCGTCATTCTTGAAGTTCTTGAAGAGGTTCAGCATTTTCATAGGTTCGATCCTTTGGTTCTGTTACGGCCTTCATCCGTCTAGGCTACGCCTGTGCATCCCACCCGGCACGTCCCAACGCGGCATGATCATTTGTTAACCTGGATTCATGGCAAGAATTGGGCGAATCTCGGATCATTTCGGAATGATGAAGAGTTTTGAACAAAAATCTTTAAACCATTGAAATTAAATAATAAAAAACACTCAAGGCTATGGTTGCCCAGCGGGGATTCGGGAAGAATGTGGTGTAATTTAGGCATACTTGGCTGTTTTCGTTCTGTTTTTGTAGCATCTGCCGGTGTTTTCTGACAGTCTTGACGCAAGAAAAACAAGCGGGCAGGCACCCGTAGATGCGCAGGGCTTCTTTCAGGTTGGCCGCGATATTCGCGGTATCCCCGCTATCGGTCTGGGCGCAAGACGCGGCCAAGACACGCGATTTCACGTTTCATATGATGTCGGTCGATGACATCAAGCCGGGCAAGCGCATCAAGGTTCAGATCGATCCTGTGGAACAGGCCGCACTGTTGGCGGCAGCGCCCAAGGTTGACCCCCATCCCGAGCCTTCGGCACCGGTGGCCGACGCGGCACCTTTGGCACCGGTTGCACCTTCTGCGGGGCGCTATGGTTGGTATTGGAACACCGTGCCGACCGCTAGGGATGCGGTGAATGGGCGATTCTCGCTGGCGCTTGCCGCGCTGACGCAAGGACCGGGGGGGGAAAGCGTTCATGCGCCCAGGTTGCAGGCAATGCAGAACCTTGCCCAGACCTATGGTACTGACATCTTGAAGGCCACGGTCGGCACCAATGTCTCGCCCGCTTTGGTGCTGGCTGTGATGGGAATCGAATCGATGGGTGACCCCGAGGCCGTCAGTTCGGCAGGGGCGACGGGACTGATGCAGTTGATCCCGGATACGGCAAAACGCTTTGATGTCACGGATATCACGGATCCGGCCCAGAACATAAAAGGTGGTGTGGCCTACTTGAACCTGTTGATGAACATGTTCAACCGTGACCCGGTTCTGGTTCTGGCCGCCTATAATGCGGGTGAAGGGGCGGTGCAGGCCAACAATGGTGTGCCGCCTTACAGGGAAACGCGGGACTATGTGCCCAAGGTGCTGGCAGCATGGACCGTGGCGCAGGGTTTATGCATGTCGCCGCCGGAACTGGTCAGCGATCCATGTGTGTTCCGAATCATCTCCGCCAGCAACTGAGGCACAAAGCCGGGGGCTCACACCCCCGGACCCCGTGGAATATTTCCGCCAAAATGAAAGGCGCGCGACCAGTGGTCAGGGGTCTTTCCGTTTGGGTCGCGCAAAGTGTTGAAAGCCAGGTTGGCCAGGATATCGTTCAGGGCAAATGTCCGGAATTCGGCTGGAAATCAGTGTGGTTGCCGATGATCAGCATTTCGGCCTGTGTCAGGCGATTGCGCGCTGCATAGCGCCCCCGCTGTGCGGGATGGTCATCGTGTGACCCTTTGCAGATGGCGGGTCAGGGGACCAGCGTGGCCACGGTCGCGGCACGCAGTTCGGCTTCGGTCACGCCCTCGGCACATTCCACGATGCGCAGGCCACCCGGTACCACATCGAGCACGCCAAGGTTGGTGATGATGCGGTGGACAACCCCTTGGCCGGTCAGGGGCAGGGTGCAGGCCTTGAGCACCTTGGAGTCGCCGTGTTTGGAGGTATGGTCCATGACGACCACGACGCGGCCCACCCCGGCCACCAGATCCATGGCGCCACCCATGCCTTTGACCAGTTTTCCCGGGATCATCCAGTTGGCAAGGTCGCCGGTTTCAGAGACCTCCATCGCGCCCAGGATCGCCATGGCGATCTTGCCGCCACGAATCATGGCAAAGGACTGGGCTGAGTCGAAATAGGCGGTCTGGGGCAGTTCGGTGATCGTCTGTTTGCCAGCGTTGATCAGATCGGCATCCTCTTCGCCCTCAAACGGGAATGGGCCCATGCCCAGCATGCCGTTTTCGGATTGCAGGGTGACAGAGACACCGGCGGGGATGTGGTTGGCGACCAGTGTCGGGATGCCGATGCCGAGGTTGACATACCAGCCGTCCTGCAGTTCGAGGCCGGCGCGTTGTGCCATCTGATTGCGGTCCCAGGGCATGGGCAGACTCCTTTAGGTTTGGCTTAACAGCGATGTGGGAATTAGGCCAGCGGTTCGGCATCTGTGATGCGTAAAGCCGCGTCGCCCAATTCGTGGCCGATATGCCGGGCAAAGCGGTAGTCTGCGGCGGTCACACGTTGTCGGCGGCTGACGGGCAAGTGCGGGGTACAGGGCGCGCCGGGGTCAATCGGCGCGCGGTTTTGAACGGGTCTGTTCCAGTAGGCGGTTTTGGGAACGCCGCCATCGGGTGCGCCCATGTCAGGCACCCCGCGGGCGGGTGGTGCGGTTTTCGATGCGTTTTTCGTGCACGCCTTGGATCAGGCGGTGCACATAGATGCCCGGTAGGTGGATTTTGTCGGGATCCAGCGCGCCAAGGGGGACAATCTCCTCGACCTCGGCGACGCAGATGCGGCCAGCGGTGGCGGCGGGCGGGTTGAAGTTGCGGGCAGTCTTGCGGAATTCCAGATTGCCCGAAGGGTCGGCACGCCAAGCCTTGACGATGGACAGGTCCGCGACGAGTCCGCGCTCGAGGATATAGGTCTGGCCATCGAACTCCTTATGCTCCTTGCCTTCGGCGATGATGGTGCCGACGCCAGTGCGCGTATAAAAGCCTGCGATGCCGGCGCCGCCTGCGCGGAGACGTTCGGCAAGGGTGCCTTGGGGGTTGAATTCCAATTCGAGTTCGCCCGAAAGGTATTGACGCATGAATTCGGCGTTTTCGCCGACATAGGACGAGATCATCTTCTTTACCTGACGGGTGGCGAGAAGGATGCCAAGGCCGAAATTGTCGACGCCTGAATTGTTCGACGCGATGGTCAGATCATGGGTGCCCGCATCCCGTATGGCGGCGATCAGCAATTCGGGAATGCCACACAGGCCAAAGCCACCGGCCGCGATGGTCATGCCATCAAACAGCACATCGTTGAGAGCCGCCTGCGCGGACGGATAAACCTTTTTCATCACGTGGCCCCTGCCCTGCTTTGGGCCAGTTATGGAGGGGTTGGCCCCGAAGTGTCAATTGCGGCAGTGCAGCAGGACTTGCCTGTGGCGCTGCCTGCGGTATCATGCAACGGCCTAGTGCCGACTGCGTACCTGCATGATGAAATGTAGAGGCAGGATGGTAGACACTGGTTCAAGATTCTGGCGTGCTTGAAGAAAAGCATAACTGGATCAAGTAGTTAGGCCGAAGCGGGGCCGCAGGGACCCGTTGCAGTCGTATGGTTGTATTGTGTCGGCGCCCATGGCCGGGCTAGAATGGGGCGAAGGCATTGCGGACGTGGCGAAATCGGTAGACGCTGGGGTCTTAAACACCCTTTCCTATGGAGTACGGGTTCAAGTCCCGTCGTCCGCACCAAGCACAACCGATGTTCGACCGGTATTCCATCAGTCGGACGACCTGAAATGTCATGAGGTCAATAGAAACAAGATCCTGTGCGATGTCATCGCGTCTTGCGAGCGATCCGGTCGCAGCAAGAAAGCAGCTGCCCTCCGTGCCAACAAGAGCGAGACATGCGCCGGTATGAAGTTTGCACTTGTGGGTGCAGCTGAGCGATCTGACAGGACTTCACAGGGGCTCTGTTGCACAAATCAGGTGATGGACGGGGTTTCCCTTTCCCAGGACAGAC
>JBAXXO010000029.1:0-17529 GCA_037127855.1 Alphaproteobacteria bacterium | reverse complement strand
GGCGTAAGGCTTTTGAACGTCTTCAACCCTGGTCCAGGGTTGCAGGCGCTGATGAAGATGGCGAGGTCATCTGACAATTCTTCTTGGAGAGAATTGCACTCTATCCGATTCAGATTGCGTGCAATCCAAGACAGGCCAGCCATTGGGAATGTTGCGCAGAAAGGCTGCGACAAGCATTTTCCCAGCCTTCTGATGCAGGTCCACGCAAGTGAACTTGGCGATTCGGTCAATGGCGATGCGGAGATACAACTTGCCTTCTGGTTTCTGCCGTCTGAACCCCGGCACTATCGGCGTGAAACCAGTTGGATTTGCCAATTGCGTTCTTCAATGCGGCCACCCTGCCGCGTTCGGTGCGCTTTTCGGTGCCGATGACAAAACCGAATTCGGCGACTTGGCCATTGACCGGTACTGGGGCGGCGCAACTGGCGTGAACCTCACGGATCGCCAGTCTCGCCAGCACGGGCCATGTCTCGGGCGTTATCCCGGATCCGGGCATGATCGACAAACGACCTGCCGCCGCCGTGATAATCCGCGCCAGCCGTGCCACCCCCTGCCCCGCCACGCGTGCTCCGCCCGACGACAAGATGCGCCGGAACCCCAGTTGCACGGCTGTCTCGACCGCCTCCTCGACATCCGGTGCCAGATCAAAGGCCCGGTGCAGGGTCAGGTCCAGGCCCGCCGCCTCGGTAATCAGTGTGGCCAGACAATCGGCGTCCAGTCGGCCATCTGGCCGCGATGCGCCCAGAACCACCCCCGTCAACCCCATGCCACGCGCCATCCGGATGTCGGCGCACATCACCCCTACCTCGGCCGCGGCGAAGACGAAATCACCCGATCTGGGCCGGATCATCGGATAGCAGGGCAGGCCAATGCCGGCCGCCTGCGCCATCAACCCCGCCGAAGGGGTCAAGCCACCAAGTCCCAGGGCTGCGCACAATTCGACCCGGTCGGCCCCGCCTGCCTTAGCCTCAGCCAGACCCAAGGCGTCATCGACACAGACTTCCAGCAACATGCTCCCCCCTTTCCGCCTACAAACCGCGCATGCGGTTGTTGCGCGGATGATGCTCGACTTCGGCCAACCCAAGCAGTTCCATCAGCGGCGGCACATAATTGGCAAAGCGCCCGCGATAGCCCTTGCGCAATCCGTAATAGCCGCCGACCGGGTTGGTCACATCCCGCGCCCAGGCTTCGACACTGCCCTCGGTGACGGGTTTGCCTTCGTCGGCATTGCCAAGCAAAATCCAGCCCCCGCGCGCCATCAGCATGGCATGCAGATCTTGCAGACAGCGCAACTGATAGGTCAGTTTTGTCGTGCCGACCATGCACACCAATTGCCCTTCGGCCTCATCGCGCCACATCTGATAGTCCGAGGTCTGCGGCGGTGTCTTCAGCACCCAAGGGTCCTGCCGGGTGCCGCTGCCAAAGTTGTCCATGGTCATCATGCCCTCTCTTGATGCTGCGAATCGGTATATCAGGGCATCTTAGGGCGGGTTGGGTTCAATCTGAAACAGATTGAACCCAACCCAAGACTGACAAGCCATTGGGAATGGTCCGCCGCCTTGCGTGGTTTCAGCACAGCACTGCTAGACTGGCTGATGCCCCATGGATCGACACGTTTGCAGGTGCCGTAGCGTCGGGAGCATACAGTTCCGCACCGAACGAACCAGTGCCACACAGCGTCTGGTGCGGCATGCACATCCTGCGCGGTGACTTGACATGGGTCACCCAGGCTCGCATGACGCAGAGAATGGAGGGGCCGATGATTACGGATGACCGTCTGATCGTAGCGCTTGATGTGCCGAACCTTTTGCAGGGCATGGAACTGGTCCAGCGACTGGGCGAAGCGGTCAGCTTTTACAAGATCGGGCTGGGTATGCTGACCGGCGGTGGGCTCGCACTGGCCAACGAACTGAAACAAGAGCATGGCAAGCGGATCTTTCTTGACATGAAGCTGTTCGACATCGGCGTCACGGTTGAGGCAGCGGTGCGCGGTCTGGCGCATTACGACCTTGATTTCCTCACGGTCCACGGTGACCCGCAGGTTGTGCGGGCGGCTGCCGAAGGCAAGCGCGGGACAAAGTTGAAGATACTCGCCGTCACCATCCTGACCTCGCTGGACCGGGCCGATCTGGACGCCAATCTGATCAAGCCGGGCGATATCCATGACCTGACGCTGGAACGCGCGGTGCGGGCCTTCGAGGCCGGGGCGGATGGCGTGATCGCCTCACCGATCGAGGCGGCCATGATCCGCGCTTTGCCGCAGGCGCGCGGCCGGTTGATCGTAACGCCGGGCGTGCGGCCCGCAGGTGCCGTGAATGGGGACCAAAAGCGCGTCACAACCCCGCATCAGGCGCTGACCGCGGGTGCGGACCATATCGTGATCGGGCGGCCGATCTGGCAGGCACGCAATCCCGCCGCGGCCGCACGTGCCATATTGGCGGAACTTCCGGCGGCCTGACCCGTCTGCCCACAAGCCTTGCATAGGCCTTTAAGCAAAATCTCTTCACCTTTGGGCGGCAGGACCAGACCCTGCCGGGTTTGGCCACGACCGGCAATGGTTTCTTAAACCCTCGCCTGTATCCCTTTTGCATGGCGCAGCTACCTTGCCTGGTGCTGCAACCGCGCATGGAACTGCGTGAACCGAAGGTGGAATTCTTGTGAGAGATGCTCATGCCGCATGACTGGAAGCAATTCGAACAACCCGACCGCATGACGGCGTTGCCCGGCGACCCATTGATGACCTTTCTGAAGGCGAATGAGGGCGCGCATGTCCGGGTGTCAATGCGAACGCAACGCAAGACGGATTCGCAGGTCATGCAGGTGCTGCTGACGGCGTCGAAGGCGTGGAAAATCAGGGGGCAGGACTTTGACGTCATCGACCTGCCGACACGGATGCAGCAGGACTGCAAACTTCTGGGAATAAACCCTGAAACGACAGGCTGGAGCGGTTTGAAATGACGTTGAAAGTACTTGCAATCGATGATTCCAGAACCATCCGCGAGCTGTTGCGCGTGGCGATGGAGGGAGCTGGCTTTGACTACAGCTCGGCCTGCGACGGCGTAGAAGGCGTGGCGAGGTTCGCCGAGGTCGTGCCGGATGTGGTGATCACCGACATCAACATGCCCAACATGGACGGTTATGGCGTGATCGAGGCCATTCGTGGCGGCTCGGTCGAAAGCAAGGTGCCGATCCTGGTGCTGACCACGGAAAGTGGTGAAAAGTTGAAGGCGCGGGCGCGGGCAGCCGGGGCAACGGGCTGGATCGTCAAACCGTTCGATGATGCAGCGCTGATCTCGGTCGTGCGGCGCGTGACGGGGGCTGCGTGATGTCCAACCCGATACTCGACACTTTTTTTGAAGAAACCGAGGAATTGCTAGAGGCTTTGGCCGAGGGCCTGGCCTCGATGCAAGGCGGCGACCACGAGGCCGAGACGGTGAATTCGGTGTTCCGTGCGGTGCATTCGATCAAGGGTGGTGCCGGTGCTTTCAAGATGACCGAGTTGGTGGGGTTTGCCCACCACTTTGAAACCGTTCTGGATGCCGTGCGGTCCAATGCGCTGGACCTGACGCCACCCATCATGCACACGCTGACAAGATCTGCTGATTTTCTAAGCAATCTGGTTGAGGCGGCCCGCTCGGGTGACAGCATCTCGCAGGATGTCACGGCGGGTTTTCTTGCCGCCTTGCAGCAATGCTTTGGCGAAAAAGAGATCGAATCGGTCGATGCTTGGGACAATTTCGAATTTGCGGCCATCACGCTGGATATTGGTGGGCCTGCGGTCGAGGTCGCGTCGCAAGCCGCGGCGGCCAAGGGCTTCATGATCGTCTTTCGCCCGGATTCCGCACTTTATTCCAACGGCCATGAACCCGCCTTGCTGTTTGCCGCGCTGGCCGATCTGGGCACGATGAATGCCAGGTTCGACCAGGAACTGCTGCCGGAATGGGAGGATTTCGACCCTCAGGATGCCCGGCTGTCATGGACCATAGAGCTGCAGACCGAAGAAAGCGAAAGCCAGGTTTTGGAGGTTTTCGAGTTTGTGCAAGGCATCTGTGAACTGTCGGTCAGCCCAATGAACTTTGCAGCGCCCGCCCCACCAGGCGATGCGACTGGGTCGTTTGTCCCGACCGATGCAAAGATCGCCGTTTTGGAATCCCCCGGGCTTTTTGACAATGCCGTCCGTTTGTTAACGGACGAGGCGGCTGCCCCGGTATCGGCAAAGCCGCCCGAGGTGAAACCTGCGGAAAAGACGGCTAGCGAAGCTTCGGAAACAGCGGCCAGCAAGGGCCCCAAGCCAACTTTGCGCGTCGATCTTGAACGGGTTGACCGGCTGATCAACACGGTTGGCGAATTGATCATCAATCAGGCCATGATTGCGCAGCGCTTTGCCGACATGACTGAAACGACAGATGACGATTTGGTCATCCATATTGAAAACTATAGGCTTTTGGCCCGGGACATTCAGGAAGGCGTGATGGCCATCCGCGCCCAGCCGGTGAAATCCCTGTTCCAACGGATGTCGCGCATCGTGCGCGAGGCGGCAGATGCCACCGGCAAGAGTGCCGAGCTGATCACGATCGGTGAGGGCACCGAGGTTGACAAGACCGTGGTCGAAAGGCTGGCCGATCCTCTGACACATATGGTGCGCAATTCCGTCGATCATGGTCTGGAAAGCCCCGAAGCGCGGATTGCCGCCGGAAAACCTGCAACCGGGATCATCCGGTTGGCGGCGTCGCATCGCTCAGGTTCGGTGTTCATCACGGTCAAGGATGATGGGGCCGGGCTGAATCGTCAAAAGATTCTGGGCATCGCCAAGAAGAAGGGGCTGATCGCCCAAGATGCCGAACTGTCGGATTCCGAGATTGACAGCCTGCTGTTCCTGCCCGGCTTTTCAACGGTCGAGACGGTGTCGAACCTGTCGGGGCGTGGTGTCGGGCTGGATGTGGTGCGCAATTCGGTTGCAGCCTTGGGGGGGCGGGTGTCGATCACCTCGGTCCCGGGGCAGGGGACCGAGTTCACGATCACCCTGCCGCTGACACTTGCCGTGATGGATGGGATGGTGGTGACGGTGGCAGGGGAAACGCTGGTCGTGCCTATAACATCGATCATCGAAACCATCCGGCCGCTGCCCGGTGATCTGCACCGGATCGGCACCGATGACATGTTGCTGTCGATTCGGGGCCGGATGATCCCGGTGGTGGATGTCGCCCGCTCGCTGGGCTTTACGGCCAAATCCGACCAATCGATGGCGCCGCTACTGCTGTTGGTCGAATCAGAAACACTTGGCGAGTGCGCTTTGGTCGTGGATGCCGTGCAAGATCAGCGTCAAGTTGTGATCAAGAGCTTGGAAAGCAACTTTGGTACTGTCATCGGCGTTTCGGCGGCAACCGTTCTGGGTGATGGGCGCATCGCGCTAATCCTCGACCCTGAAGCGATTGCGGCCAACCGCATGGGCAACCAATTTCCCAGCGTCAATTTCAGCCCAAACCATGGACGGAGCACGCATGCAAACCTCTAGTGAACCTTCAAAATCCGAGGTTGAATTTGTAACCTTTTCGGCGGGTGACCAAAGCTTCAGTCTGGAAATCACGCAAGTGCGCGAGATCCGGCGTTGGAGCCCGGTGACAGCACTGCCGCATGCGCCGGTCGAAGTGCTGGGCGTGATGAACCTGCGCGGGTCGGTCATCCCGATCTATGATCTGGCGGCACGGTTCGGCCTCGGCTCGACCCAAGAAAACCCGCGCAATGTGATCGTGGTGGCCATGCATGGCAACCAGACCGTCGGCCTGCTGGTAGAGGCGGTTTCTGAAATATTGTCGGTATCGCGGGACAAGATTCAGGACACGCCGGATATCCGGTCCGATATGGCAAGGCAAAGCATCACAGGAGTCATCCCGATTGAAGACGGCATGACCCGGGTGATCGACCTTGGTGCCGTGCTGCACCCGAATGGACGGGCACTTTCATGACGGCAAGCGCCTCTCGAAGGCATGAAAGCGAACGCGCCATGCTGACCGATGACGACTTCGCGATCATTGCTAACTTGGCGATGCGCGACTTTGGCTTGCATCTGACACTGGCCAAGCGCGAACTGGTCTATTCCCGCCTGTTGAAACGATTGAATCATCTCGGTATCGACCAATTCTGCGACTACTGCCGTCTTGTCCAAAGCCCGAATGGTGTGGAAGAGCGCCAAGAGATGCTGTCGGCGCTGACAACCAATGTGACGCATTTCTTTCGCGAGGGGCATCATTTTCAGCTGTTGCGCGAGACGGCTTTGCCGCCCTTGATCGAGGCGGCGCGCAAGGGTGGCAAGCTTCGCATCTGGTCGGCAGCCTGTTCGGGGGGCCAAGAGCCGTATTCGTTGGCCTTCACGGTCCTGGATCTCTGTCCCGAGGCCGCCCGGCTGAACATCCGGATTCTGGCGACCGATGTCGACAACCACATCCTGAACCGCGCGCAAACAGGTGTCTATCCAGTGGACGAACTAAAAACCATTCCGGATTATGCCCGAAAGTATCTGGAAAACAAGGACAAGGCGAGTTTCAGCATCGGTGCTGGCGCGCGCGACTTGATTACCTTTGGCAATCTGAACCTGATCGAGGCATGGCCCATCAAGGGCCCCTTTGACGTCATCTTTTGCCGTAACGTGGCGATCTATTTCGACAAGCCAACCCAATCCCGGCTTTGGGCCCGGTTTGCCGAATTGCTGACCCCGGACGGGCATTTGTGTATCGGCCATTCTGAACGTGTGGCTGGGCCGGCTGAACAGATGCTGCGCCCGGTCGGTGTGACCGCCTATCGGCGTCTGGCCAAGGCAGAAACGGTCTCGGCAAAGTCCAATCCATCGTCTGTTCAAAAAGAAGGAACAAGATCATGAGCCTGCGCGATAGTCTTCGCATCATGATTGTGGATGACATGTCTGTCAGCCGCGCCCTGATCGCGCAATCCCTCGAGGAACTGAAGATCAGCAAGTATCTGACCGAAAATGATCCAAGGGCCGCCTTGGGTAAACTGGTAGCCAATCCAGTTCACTTGGTGCTGAGCGACATGAACATGCCTGGCATGAACGGGATGGAACTGCTGCATGCCTTGCGCAACAACAAGACCACGCAGCGCATCGGATTCATCTTGATCACCGGCCAGCCGACTCCGGAACTGCTGCGCGTGGGTCAAGAGCTGGGTCTGAACAATCTGATCCGCAAACCGTTTACCACCGCCACGATGAAAGCCAGCATCGAGCGTGTGGTGGGTGCACTGTGAGCGTTCTGGAACCCAACAGCACCGTTGCCCCAGCCCTGCTGCTGCATCGCATCGAGACCGAGCTTGCCGGCTGCCGCACGATCCTGACGAACGTGGAAACTGCTGTCGAAACGCTGCTGAAATCGGGAAACGTCGCGCAGGATGATCCGCTGCACATTGTCGAGATGCAAAGCATTGACCTTTTGGATCAGATTCTTGCTGACCTGATGCTGCTTTTGCAGGATCTGGCCGACACCGATGTGATTGCGACCGCACAGGCCATCAGAATGGGTCCAGTGGTCCATCGGGTCCGTCTCGCAGCGCTGCGCAGCAGGCTGACAGGTCTTGCCAGTTTGCCCGACGACATGGACGGGGTCGAGCTGTTCTGAGGGTATGCAGCAAGAAAAGGTCGTCTCGAGTTTTGTCGTTAAGCCCACCTTAAACGACAAATCATAGGCTTGCCGCAGCAAAAGCACCGCCGCGTCGCCTCACCAAGATGAAAGAAGGATGACCATGCCTAGACTTGACTCGCTTTCCTTGAGAATCAGACTGCCTATCATCATCAGCGGCGCTGCCCTGGTGATGGCGATGGTCGTAGGTTTTGTCGGATACAAGGACATTGCTCTGATCGCCCGGCGCAATATGGACGCTCAGGTGAACGCCATTCTTGTCGAACGCAAGAATGCGGTTGAAGAGTTCTACACGAACTTCGCGGACAATCTGACGGACATGTCCAACAACCCGACCACCGCCGCGGGGCTGCAGGGGCTGCAACCTGGATGGGAACAAGCCGGACGGGACCCTGCCAGCAACCTGACCTCGGTCGATATCGACAACAATCCCAAGGCCGAAGAGTCGCGGATGGTGCTGGACACGCGTCGTGATCCGATCCGTTACAATGATCAGTACGCGACCTTTAACCTGGCCTTTCGCGATTGGGTGCAACTGCGGGGCTTCGATGACTTGCTGCTGATTGATCTGGATGGGAACATCGTCTACTCGATGGCCAATGACGCCGGTTTCGTCAGCAATCTGAACACCGGTCCAGAACGGGACGATCTGCTCGCAACCGTTTTCAAGGCCGCGCTGGCCGACGCGTCAAGGCCGTATTTTTCCGATTTTGCTGAGGATCCCCGATCAAAGAACGCGTCCTCAGCCTTTGGGGCCCGCGCCATTTTGGGCGCAGACGGCGCGGTTGCAGGCGTCATCGCGGTTAGAATGACCGAGGTCGCCTTGAGCGCCGTGGTCAACAATCCCAGCAATCTTGGCCAGACGGGTCAAGCAATTCTGGTGGGCCCGGATCAGGCGGCACGTTCATTGCCGCGGTTTGACGGTCAGTTCAAGTTTCTGGAAAACCTGCCCAACGCGACAGATTTGAGGGGCGCAATGGTTGATGACGAAGGTGTTCAAAGAGGTGTCGCTCTCGTCTCGGGCGACACGGGGTCCGCCATGTCGGCCAAGCTTGATATCCCTGATCTCGACTACACGATCCGCGTGGAACTTTCGGACAAGGAAGGCATTGCACAGGTTAATGAGATGTTGTTGGACTTGGCTCTGTGGACCGCAATCAGTTGGGCGCTGGTCATGGCACTGAGCGTCCTGATCGTGCGCAACGTCACAAACCCGGTCAATCGTCTGGTCGGCTCGGTCAAGTCCATCGCAGATGGCAATCTTGAGGCGGAGGTCGGGGACATCGACCGGTCCGATGAACTGGGTGACATTGCAAGGTCGCTGGACGCCCTGCGCCAGAAACTGTCGGTCGGATCCAGCGCCGAGGCAGAACGTGATCGGCAGGCGGAGGTTCAGCATGTCGTTGTCGATGGTCTGACCTTGGGACTGACCAAGCTGTCTGACGGTAATCTGGCACAGTCGATCGACGTGGATTTCGGTAAGGAACATGACCATCTGCGGGTCAGTTTCAATCAGACCATGGAAAAGCTGAATGAGACGATCACGATGGTCGTGGATACTTCGGAGAGCATCCGGTCGCGCAGCCGCGAGATGAGCCAGTCGTCCGAGGACCTATCACGTCGGACCGAGAATCAGGCCGCCACCCTGGAACAGACCGCCGCCGCCCTGGATGAATTGACCGCCTCGATCCGCACGGCCGCCGACAGCGCCAAGGAAGTGGAGGCAATTGTGCGCTCTGCCCGCAGCGAGGCTGAGGAAAGTGGCAAGGTCGTGCAGGGTGCGGTTCTGGCGATGACCGAGATCGAAAACTCGTCCGATCAGATTTCGCAGATCATCGGCGTCATTGACGACATCGCCTTTCAGACCAACCTTTTGGCGCTGAACGCGGGGGTCGAGGCGGCGCGTGCGGGCGATGCCGGTAAAGGGTTTGCAGTTGTCGCCTCAGAGGTTCGGGCGCTGGCGCAGCGATCCTCGGCCGCGGCCCGCGAAATTAAGACTTTGATCAGTGCAAGTACTCAGAATGTAGGCCGCGGTGTCGAACAGGTAGGTCGGGCGGGCACGGCGCTGGAGAACATCGTGAACCGGGTCAGCCATATTTCGACCCTTGTCTCGAGTATTGCGACGGCTGCGGCAGAACAATCTACCGGTCTTGCCGAAATCAACCTTGGTGTCACGCAGTTGGATCAGGTGACCCAGCAAAACGCCGCCATGGTCGAAGAGTCGACCGCGGCCAGCCAATCCCTGAACCAGGAAGCTGCAGGTCTGGCAGACCTGGTGTCACAGTTCACCATCCGCAAACGTCGGTCAGAAACCCCAGTTGCGGCCTTTGCGCCTGTCGATTCTGCATTCGAGTCTGACCTGAGCCAAGCCGCCGCCCTGCCCGAGCCGTTGCCGCCACGACCGGCCAAGGTGACAACCTTGCAGGTTGCAGCGGGCTCTTGGCAGGATTTCTGAAGGGCGGTCGGCAGCTGTCGGGCAGGGGGGCCATCGGATTGGTTGACCATTGTCTGCGTCACAGAATGGAAGTGCCTCTGCGTGATGTATCAAAGGCTAGGCGGGACACCTGTTTCAGCATGCAGGGCATTGCGTTGGGGTTAGGAGCGGGACATGGCAGATACGAGGATCTTGGTGGCAGGTGCCAATCCGGTGATGCGGATGCGTCTGTTCAAGGCCGTTGCCGATGCCACCGACATCAAAGTCGCAGCTGAGGCCTCGGATCTGCCGGAAACCTATACAAAAGCCGAGGCATTGGAGCCCAACGTCGTGCTGGTGGCCCGGGATTTGACGGCTCTGCCCGAATTCAGCCAAATGATCTCGCTGTTCCGCGCCTTGAACTGTCGCTGGTTGATTGTCGATCATCGCGCGGGTGGGATGGGGCTTGCCGCAGGAATGATGGGCGAAAGTGGTCTGTCGCCGGTGGATACCAATCAAACCCCCGCGGAGATCTGCCGACAGATCCATGAGGCAGCGCGGCTGGTACAACGGCCTGCAACGGCGGCCCTACGGCCCACCATGTCCGCCACACCGATGCGGGCGGGGCGGCTGATCTTGATCGGCTCTTCCACTGGTGGTGTCGATGCCTTGCTGACGGTCTTGTCGCAGATGCCATCCGCTTGCCCGCCGATTGCTCTGGTGCAGCATACCGGTCAGGGGTTTTCAGAAAGCCTGATCCGGCTGTTGGACAGGCGCTGCAAGGTCAAGGTAGAGGCTGCAACCACCGGAATGGAATTGCGGCCCGGCCATGTCTGCGTCGCCGCAGGTTCGCCGGGCCATTTGCGCCTGCGTCCAGGCAATCCCATCAAGGTCAGCCTTGAAGCCGGGCCGCTGATCTCGGGCCATTTGCCCTCAGTTGACGCCCTGTTCCGCTCGGCTGTGCCATTTGCGGCACAGGTCGTGGCGGTTTTGCTGACGGGTATGGGCCGTGACGGAGCCGAGGGTTTGCTTGAACTGCGGCGGGCAGGGGCTGTCACCATAGGTCAGAACGAGGCAACAAGCGTCGTTTACGGCATGCCACGCGCGGCTTGGGAATTGGGTGCCGTGCAGCATCAGG
The DNA here is from genome assembly GCA_037127855.1 of Alphaproteobacteria bacterium. GTDB lineage: Bacteria > Pseudomonadota > Alphaproteobacteria > Rhodobacterales > Rhodobacteraceae > Stagnihabitans. The sequence continues at coordinate 6,329 of JBAXXO010000029.1, read as the reverse complement.
TTGGTCTGGGCGATGTGGCGGCAACCATCCAGCGCGCATGCGCGGCACAGGGCGATGAAAGGCGGGTCGGATCATGACACTTATAACAGAGGGCAAGTTGACAGCCGTCATTCAAGGCACTTTCTTTGTGTCCAGCCATCCTGACGCGACAATGTCCACGGTGCTTGGGTCGTGCATCTCGGTCTGTCTGCACGATCCGGCTGTACGACTTGGCGGAATGAACCACTTTTTGCTGGCCGCCGGGCGGGGTGAGGATTCCGGGCATATCCGCTTTGGCGTCAACGCCATGGAAAAGCTGATCAACGAGATGCTGAAAGCCGGGGCCAGCCGAAGCCGGTTGCAGGCCAAACTGTTCGGCGGCGCGCGTATGTCGGCCAATCTGGCCGACATCGGTTCGGCCAATGCCGGTTTTGCCGAATCGTTCCTGCGCGATGAAGCCATCCCTGTCCTGTCGAAAAGTCTGGGTGGAAATTCGGCCCGACGTCTGGTTTTCACCCCGTCCACCGGCCATGCCAAGATGCTGTTCGTACCGATCGACTCGCTGGAACCGACCGAGGTGCCACAGCGTCGTCCACCCGCCCGGGTCGAGGCGGGTACGGTCGATTTGTTCTGATCACGTCCGTGATGGCCGCGCTGCTGTGACTTGCGCTGCGCTGTAAGATACGACGACGTCAGGCCTTGCGCGTCAAATGCAGACTGCGAATCTGGAAGGGTCCAAAGGTCAGGTCACCTGACACAGCCTGTTCCAGCAGGTTTACCTGACCGGCCACGCTCCATCCGTCGGCAAGGGTCAATTTGGGCGCGCTGCGCCCACCCGAAGGCTCGTAAAGCCGCAAGATCAGACCATCGCCTGCCTCCGCCGGTTTCAGTGCGGACAGGGCCAGAGGCCGATCCGACAGCCGTACGGCCTGCCATCTTTCATCGGCGGCAACCTGCGCCACCCGCACCACAAGCGGCTGGTTCAAATCCTCGGCCTCGGCCAACACACCGCCGTCGAACCAGTCGCCGGAATGCGGCAGCAGGGCGTAGGTAAAGCTTTGCTTGCCCTCATCCGCCAGCAAATCCGGAAAAACAGGTGAGCGGAGCAGGCTTAGCCCCATGACATTGCCCAGCACATCATGGCCATATTTTCCATCGTTCAGCAGCGCCACGCCAAAACCGGTTTCCGACAGGTCCGCAAAGCGGTGACCGGCCACCTCGTATTTCGCGGCATCCCAGGGGGTGTTGCGATGGGTCGGGCGGCGGATGACCCCGCAGGCGCACTCAAATGTGGCATGGTCGGCATGCACTGCCAAAGGTGTGCGTGATTTCAAAAGGATGCGCCGGTCATGCCAATCCAGATCGGTCTTGATCTCGACCCGGGCCGAGTTCGCCCACAGGCGGATCGTCTGGGTGATCTTGCTGCCACCAAACAGCCGCTCTATGCGGACCGCGACCCGGTGCGGCCCGGTTTCAACCACCTTGGCCGCACCGGCCGCCAACAGTTCCTCGCCATGGCTGGTGTAATCTTCCTCGATATCCCAAGCGTCGAAGTAGCGCGGCTTGTCGACATAGACCCAAATCTGGTTGCCGCGCCCCGCCAGACATTCGCGGCCCGCACGCTTGTCATAAAGGCTGGCAAGGGTTCCATCAGCATTCAGCCGCACCTTGACCAGATCATTCTCCAGCCGCAGTGCGGACACCGACAGCCCCGAGGGCAACGGCAATGCGCCGGTCTTGACCGCCAAGACCCCCAGACCCGCAACCATCGCCGGCGCGGCCAGAACATGGCCGCCCTCGACCTGTTGACCATCCGGCAAGGGCCTGTCCGATTGCAAGCGCAGCACCCGTGGCGACAGGTCGGGATTCACAATGACCATCCCTTGCGTGTCGCCGGCAAAGCCCGCCACCAGATCATCCATGGCCGCCTCTTGCCGTGCCAGACCGGCCGCCACGACCCCGGCCAGTTCCGCCTCGGCCAGTTCATAGACCTCGCGGATCGAAGAACCAGGCAGAATGTCATGGAATTCGTTGCGCAGCAGAACCTGCCAGTCGGGTTGCAGCGAAGTTGCAGCATTTGCGCCGCGCATCTGCGCCATGGCTGACAGGACCTCGGCAGTCACAAGGGCGCGTTCGGCCCGGCGGTGCAGGTATTTGGTGCGGCCTTGCGTGGTCAGGGTGCCGCGGTGATATTCCAGATAGATTTCGCCGACCCATTTTGGCAGGGGCGCGGTCAGCCGCGACGGAATGGCAGCAAACCAGTCCGAGACATTGACATGGGCAATCTTTGGCACCACCGGAAAATCGTGCAACTGTCTTAGCCGCAAGACATAATCCTCGGTCACCCCGCCGCCGCCATCGCCATGGCCATAGCAGAGCAGGCTTTGCGGGTGCAGGTCCTTGTCTTGATAATTGCCCCAGGTTCCCAGCGTTGCCCGCGGCCCCATCTCGGCGTTATAGCCATCGGCTGGATTTTCGAAGGTGTGCATGATCACCTCAGACCCATCCAGACCGACCCAGGAAAACAGGTCGTGCGGCAGTTTGTTGATTTCCGACCAATTGGTCTTGATCGAAAAGACCGAAGTCATGCCCACGCCACGCAGCAATTGCGGCAAAACCGGTGAAAAGCCAAAGACATCGGGCAGCCACAACACCGTGCTGCGTTTGCCGAACTGGCGGTCGAACCAGCGGATGCCATACAACAATTGCCGGATCAGCGACTCGCCCGAGGGCATGTTGGTGTCAGGCTCGACCCACATTCCCCCGATCGGTTCCCATTGGCCCGCGCGGACCTTTTCGGTGATCGCCGCCAGCAGCGCAGGGTCGTCTTGGCCCACGAAATCATACAGTTGCGCGGTGGAATGGTTGAACTGAAACTCGGGGAACTGGTCCATGTATTGCAGGGCGGTGTGAAGGGTTCGTATTGCCTTGCGCCGGGTTTCCGCCATGGGCCACAGCCAGGCAAGGTCGATATGGGCATGACCCGTGGCCGCAATCACGCCGTCTTGCGGAAAGCGCGTCTGCAAGGCCCTTAGGCCGGCCCGCAGATGATCGCGCGCGGCAATCACCGACGCGCGGGCGGTATCTGGCAAAGGCTCAAGCGGGCCTTTCGGCGGCAGGACCCAGATCGACTGACTTTCGTCGCTTGCCCGAATGCGGTTGACATAGGAGGCGGTCCCGGTCGGCCAATCCAGCATGTGAAAGGCCACCTCGGCCAGATCCATCACCGGTTTGCAGGCGGGATGCGGGTCGGAATGCGACGGATGCTTGCGATTGGGAAAATAACCCGGCACGGGCCAGGGCTCCACCTCATGCCCGCCGAGGAACCGCAGCATTTCGCAAACCTGACGGAACAGGCGGATCAGGTCGTCCAGATCGGTTTCCAGCCAGACCAGTTCGGTCGCCCCCAAGGCCGCCTTGGGGTTCGGCACGCCTTGTGGCAGGCGGGCAACGCAATCCGCCTTGATCGCAAAGACCCGTTCGCGGGGCAGAAAATTCATGTGCCAAGGGTTCAGGCCGAAACTGTCGTTACGCTCGCCAATCAGACGCACCAGCCCCTCGCCGCCCAGCCACAGGCTGACACGGGTCGCCTCCAGCGGCCAATGCGCCGGAACCTCTACTGCCGGATGGGCAAAGGCCACGGGCGTGCCGGCATCCTGCTAGGTTTGGTCGGTGGATATCGGCACGCCGTTCAGCGTCCAGTTGTTCAGCGGCACCGTTTCGCGGGCCACCCAACGGTCCAATTCCTGCAGCCGTTTCGCCATCCGACGCAGACGCATTTCAAGGGGCAGATTGCTGGGCATGGTGCACCTATGGGCAAGACGTTTGCCGCGACAATGCTGCGGCAGTTTCCGCAAGTCCAGATCAATCCGGCTGCAGCATATAGCCTTCACCGCGCACAGTTTGCAGGTAGCGCGGTTGCTTGGGGTCCGCCTCGATCTTGCGGCGCAACCGCGTGATCTGTACATCGACAGCGCGGTCACCACCACCTGCCTCGCGGTCCAGATCGCCCACCAGACGGTCACGCGGAATGGCGGTGCCCGGCTTGGCTGCGAACAGGCGCATCAATTGCGCCTCAGTCGCGGTCAGGCGGATCAGATCTGGCCCGCGCCACAATTCGCCCCGGTCCGCATCATAGCGCACATCGCCCATGTGCAACGATTTGGCGGCGGTTTCCACCGGCCGGGTCATCGGCACCCGGCGCAAGATCGCGTTGATCCGCAACAGCAATTCCTTGGGCTCGAACGGCTTACCCAGAAAGTCATCCGCCCCCGCCTCGAACCCCTCGATCCGGTTTTGCGTCTCGCCCCGGGCAGTCAGCAGCAGGATCGGCGTCGCGATGCTGCGGCGCAGATCACGAGTCAGGCTGATGCCATCCTCGCCCGGCATCATCACATCCAGCACCAGAAGATCGAATTCCAGCCCACCGAGCAGCCGCCGCGCTTGCGCCGCATCGCGGGCGGTCGAAACCATAAAGCCGCTGTGGATCAGAAATTTCTGCAAAAGGCCGCGAATGCGTTCATCATCGTCCACCACCAGCAGATGGGCCCGCACGTCACTCATGGTTCGACCTCCCGCAAGCCTTGATATTGCCGCCGCAATTCGGGATCCATCATAGCCTCCAGCACCATCCGAAAGCCCTGCACCGCCTCAGGCCCCGCCGCCCGGTAGGCCGCCCGCATCCGCGCGCGCTGCGCGTCCGACAGCGCGCGTTCCAGCGCCGCGCCCTTGGTCGTCAGATACAATCGCCGTTCCCGCTTGTCGGTGCGACCCACACGGGCCTCGACCAGACCATCGTCGAACAGGGTCCGCAGCACCCGGTTCAGGCTTTGTTTGGTCACCCCCAGAATGGACAGCAATTGCGACACTGTCATGCCCGGCGCGCGGTTGATGAAGTGCACCGCGCGGTGATGGGCGCGACCGTAGCCCAGCGAGTCGAGGATGCGGTCGGGGTCGGATGTAAAGCCGCGATAGGCAAAGAACATCGCTTCGATGCCCTTGCGAAGCTGCTCATCGGTCAAGAACAGCAGCCCCTCGCTGCCGACAGCATTCTCTGGCATGGTATCCTCCAGCGTTGAATCTATGTCAGCCTGATTTCCATTCCAAGGCGTAAACTGCCTTAAGGCAGTATCAGGGCAGTCGCCGCTGTATCAAATTGGCTTTTCCGGTCAGGTCGATGCCCTGCACTTCCTCGCCATTACTGACAGCGTCAGGGTCTGATGCCCGAACCCCGACGGCACAAGAAGGCAACGCCATTTATTCCGTCCGGTTGTAAGTATTTTGCGCCAACTACGTCAGCCTTGTTGACACTCCATGGCGCGACTGTTAGCCAGCGAACGGCTTGGCGCAATATAATGTCCGAACCGGACCTATTTGGCGCAATATTTGCAAAGGTGAGGGATGCTATGGCAGGCTATGATGATCGCGACGGCTTTATCTGGATGGATGACAAACTGGTCGAGTGGCGTTCTGCCAATGTTCATATCCTGACCCATGCCCTGCACTATGCCAGCGCGGTGTTTGAAGGCGAGCGGTGCTACAACGGCAAGATCTTCAAATCTCGCGAACACTCCGCCCGCCTGCGCATGTCGGGGGAACTGCTGGACATGCCCTTGCCCTATTCGGTCGATGACATCGAAGCCGCAAAAACTGCCGTGCTGCAGGCCAATGGTCTGACGGACGCCTATGTGCGGGCGCTGGCCTGGCGCGGCGCGGGCGAGGATATGGGCGTGGCGTCCAAGCGCAATCCGATCCGTTTCGCTGTGGCGTGCTGGACTTGGGGCAGCTATTACGGGGACGCAAAGTTCAAGGGTGCCAAGCTGGACATCGCCAAGTGGAAGCGGCCCAGCCCCGAAACCATCCCTCATGCCGCCAAGGCCGCCGGTCTGTACATGATCTGCACCATGTCCAAACATGCCGCCGAGGCCAAGGGCTGTTCCGACGCCATGATGCTGGATTATCGCGGCTATGTGGCCGAGGCGACCGGGGCGAACATCTTTTTTGTCAAGGACGGCGAGGTGCACACGCCCAAGCCTGACTGCATCCTGAACGGCATCACGCGCCAGACCGTCGTGCAAATGCTGCGCGACATGCAGGTCAAGGTCCATGAACGCCACATAATGCCCGAAGAGTTGGAGGGGTTTGAACAATGCTGGCTGACCGGCACCGCCGCCGAAGTGACCCCGGTAGGCCAGATCGGTGATCATAATTTCGAGGTGGGGGCGTTGACCCGACGCGTTTCCACCCAATACGAGGCGCTCGTGCGCGCTTAGAGAATCCATCCTGATCAAGCCGCTTTTTTGCACCCACAAGCGGTCGGCTTTGATGGGGGTGTTTGGCAATTCGATGAG
>JBAXXO010000028.1:0-18119 GCA_037127855.1 Alphaproteobacteria bacterium | reverse complement strand
CTGAGGATCGTGCTGCGTCGCAACCAACACATCCCTCAGTTTCAGCCCGTGAACAACCTGTTGAGACGCTACCGCTAGAGCGGGTTGCACTCAATCTGAGTCAGATTGAGTGCAACCCAAGACAGGCAAGTCGTTGGTAATGTTGCGAGTTGGGTCGGCTCAGGTGAACCTGATGGAACGTAACTCGCTCTAGCGCCGGGCGGTACTTTCAGCTAACAGGCGGCAGGCGTTGGAAGGAGGGGTCGTGATGTCCACACAAGACCTGCGTATCGGCATTGCCGGTCTGGGCACCGTAGGCATCGGCGTGGTCAGGATCGTGCGGGAACATGGTCGCCTGATCGCCGCACGCACCGGGCGCCCCGTGGTGATCACCGCCGTTTCGGCACGCGACCCCAGCAAGATGCGCGATGCCGATTTGTCCGACTACGCCTGGGAAGCGGATCCCGTTGCCTTGGCAACGCGCGACGATGTCGACCTGTTGGTCGAGGTGATCGGAGGTCACGAGGGCCCGGCGCGTCTGGCGACCGAGGCTGCGATTGCCGCGGGCAAGGATGTCGTGACCGCCAACAAGGCGCTGTTGGCGCATCACGGGCAGGGACTGGCACTGGCGGCCGAGGCGCGGGGCTGTGTGATCCGGTTCGAAGCGGCGGTTGCCGGCGGCATTCCGGTGATCAAGACCCTGACTGAAGGTCTTGCCGCCAACCGCCTTCACCGCGTGATGGGGGTGATGAACGGCACCTGCAACTATATTCTGACCCGCATGCAAAGCGCCGGCCTGCCCTATGCCACCGTCTTTGAAGAGGCAAGGCAGTTGGGCTACCTGGAGGCCGACCCCGCCTTGGATGTCGGCGGGATTGATGCCGGTCACAAGCTCAGCCTGCTGGCGGCGATCGCCTTTGGCACCCAAGTCAGCTTTGACGCCGTCGAGTTGGAGGGGATTGGCGCAATTTCCATCGACGATATCACCCTGGCCGCCGATATGGGCTACCGAATCAAGCTGTTGGGGGTAGCCCAGATGACGGGCCGGGGTCTGGAACAGCGCATGACGCCCTGTCTGGTGCCTGCCGACAGCCCGCTGGGGCAGTTGCAGGGCGGCACCAACATGGTCGTGCTTGAGGGCGATACCGCAGGGCAGATCGTGCTGCGCGGGGCCGGCGCCGGTCAGGGCCCGACCGCCAGTGCCGTGATGGCCGATGTGATCGACATTGCGCGCGGCCTGCGCTTGCCAACCTTTGGGCAGCCCGCCACAACGCTGGCGGTGCCTGTCGGGGCCAAATCGGCGACGCCTGCCGCTTGGTATCTGCGGATGACCCTGTTGGACAAGCCCGGTGCCCTTGCCAAGATCGCCACCTGTCTGGGCGAGGCTGGTGTGTCGATCGACCAGATGCGCCAATATGGCCATCAGGGGGTCAATGCGCCCGTGTTGATCGTGACGCACAAGGCCACGCGCGATGACATCGACCATGCCCTTGGCCGCTTTATCGGCACCGGGGTGCTGGTGGGCGAACCCGTCGCCCTGCGGATCGAGGCCGTGTGAGGGCGCTGTACGCGCTGCTGCTGGTGGGATGGGCGGCAGCCGCCGAGGCCGACAAGGTGGCCGATCTGTGGGACGGCGGTGCCGCCTCGGCACGCCCGCGCGATCAGCTGGACCGCGCCTTGTGGCTGTACGATCTGAATGCAACGGACAAGGCCGACCGCTTGCTGGCGCAATGGGTTTTGGTGATGCCCGACACGGCCGACCTGCCCGAAGGCTTTGCCGATCTGCCGGCCGACCCTGACCTGCTGGTGGCAATCTTGCTGCAGCACATTCAGCGCGGCGATCGCAAGGCGCTGCCCGTGCTGCAATCCTGGCTGGATCAGGACCGCATGACCGGCTGGCGGGTCTTTGCCGCACTTTCCGATCACTATTCCGGCCCCGGCCAGCCGATCTATAGCGGGTTGCGGCTGGGGGCACAGATCGCCACCCGCCTGCCACAGGCGCGGCAGGAAAATCGCGCTGTCCAGCCGAAGTGACCTGTTCGCGCGATCAGCCTTGAGTGCAATCCAAGACAGACAAGCCGTTGGGAATGTTGCGAGTCGCGTCGGGTCAGGTGAACCTGATTGAACGCAACGCACTCTGGGTCTAAACCGGGGTATAGCGCCGCAAAAGGATAGATCATGGCCGATACGTCAGAATTTCAAGACCGCCTCCTGTCACTGGGCCTTGCCCGCGTGTCCGAGGCGGCGGCACTGGCCGCCGCCAACCTGATCGGGCGCGGCGATGAAAAGGCCGCCGATCAGGCCGCCGTCAATGCCATGCGCGACCAGTTGAACATGCTGGACATCGCCGGCGTCGTGGTCATCGGCGAGGGTGAACGCGATGAGGCCCCGATGCTGTTCATCGGGGAAGAGGTTGGCACCGGCAAGGGCCCGGCCGTTGACATCGCCCTTGACCCGCTAGAGGGCACGACTTTGACCGCCAAGGATATGCCCAATGCCCTGACCGTCATCGCCATGGCCCCGCGCGGCACCCTTTTGCATGCGCCCGACGTCTATATGGACAAGCTGGCGATCGGCCCTGGATTCCGGCGTGGTGTGGTGACGCTGGACATGTCCGCGTCCGAACGCGTTTCGGCGCTGGCCACCGCCAAGGGCTGCTCGACGCGCGACATCACGGTTTGCGTGCTGGAACGGCCCCGACATGAAGAGATGATTGCCGAAATCCGCGCGACCGGGGCGGCAATCCGGCTGATCACCGATGGTGATGTGGCCGGGATCATGCATTGCGCCGAGCCTGCGATCACCGGGATCGACATCTACATGGGCTCGGGCGGTGCGCCCGAGGGCGTGCTGGCGGCGGCGGCATTGAAATGCATGGGCGGGCAGATGTTCGGCAAACTGTTGTTCCGCAGCGAGGATGAACGCGCGCGGGCCCGCAAGGCCGGGATCACGAATTTTGACCGGGTCTATACGCGCGACGATCTGGTGACCGCTGATGTGATCTTTGCAGCGACCGGCGTTACCGATGGCTCGCTGGTGGCCGGGATCAAGCGCGACCATGGTCATATCACCGCCGAAACGATCCTGATGCGGTCGAAAACCGGCTCGGTGCGGCGCATGCACTACCGCAGCCCCCTAGCTTGATCAGGGCTTGGGAGCCGGACCTGTCTCTTTGGCAAGCGACCAGACCCTGTCACCTGTCAGGGCAAAGGGCCCGGTCCGGCTGCCATCGGGCCAGACGACGCTGACCGTGGCCTTGTTCGCGCCGCCAAGGCCGAAATGCTGCACGCCAAGGCTGCCACTGACATGGCCGCCACCCAAAGTGGTCTCGCGGGTATAGCGCTGCTGGCCTGCCGCGACCTCGATCCTTGCGCCGATGGCGTCGGGGTTGCTGCCCGCCTGATGCAGACGCAGTCCCAGCCAATGACCCAAAGCCGGCCCGGCATTGCGCCACAGTTGCGCCCCCTCATTGCGGTTGACCACCACCAGATCCAGCAACCCGTCGCCGTTCAGATCCACCACCTGCGCCCCGCGCGACGTGCGGGTCGAGGCGACACCCGCCTTGTCACCCGCTTCGAAAAAGGTGCCGTCAGGCCGTTGCAGCAGCAGGTTGTTGGGGTCATGCAGCGCGAAATCCGGCATCGACGCGACATTGCCCTTGGCGATGAAGATATCCGCCAGCCCGTCATTGTTCACATCGGCAAACTGCGCATGCCACGCGGTCGAGGGGTTCAGGTCCTGGCCGATATAGGGCCGCTGCGCGATGGCACCGCGTTTAAAGGCGGTGTCGGCATATTTCGGCCGCAGCGGGCCCGCGGTTTGCGCCAATCCCTGCAACTTGTTGTCGGCCATCGAGGTCAGAAAATATTCCGGCAGCCCGTCGCCATTCAGATCATCGGTCGCAATCCCCATGCCCCAGATGCGCAACCGTGCCCAGCCCTCTTGTTCGGTGTACAGACGCGGCGGCTGGCCGGGATCCAGACGCCACAACTGTTCCTGACCCCCCTTGTAATACTCGCGGTCATTGGACACGCGCAGCGCCGGTGTGCCCGAATTGTTCCAGTCGGTGAACAACATCGACAATGCGCAATAGCTGGGGGTCAGCGGCACGGGTGGCGCGAAACCGTCAGGCCCGGGGCGGTGCAGCCAGTTGGGCGTGCACGATCCCCACGGAAATGCCTCGGCCTTGCGGTCCACATAATTGCCGATGGCGAGCGTGGGCCATGTGGCATCCTTTTCCCAGGTCGCCGCAAAGGCGGTGGACCAGGCATCGCCACCGTCGAACCCCCATAGCGCGTTGGCGCGCTGAAACCGGCATTGGCCAAGGCCGCGCAGCACCACGTTTTCACCGACGCGCAGCACCACCAGATCGGTGATGCCATCGCTGTCGATGTCGATAGGATACGTGCCGGTCACAGATGTCAGCTCCACCCCGGCACTGCTTTTTTCAAACCTTAGCCCCGTGGCGGTCGAGGCATTGATCCACAGGCTGGCCGGATCTTCGCCGCCCGCCAGCACCATATCGGGCAGCGCGTCGCCATTGCAGTCAAAGGTCGAAACCCCGCCGCCGACCATGTACTGCCAGTCACCCTTATAGTCGGCGATAAGGCCGGACGCCGCCGTTTCATCAACAAAATTCGGGACGACAGGGGCCTCGGCCAGCGCCGAAGACGCCGCCAGCGCCATCAAAACTGTCAGGGCCCACCTCACTGCAACGTCCTCAGTGCGACCGTATAGGCGCCGATGCAGGCGCCCTGTGCCAGCCCCTGATCAACCGCCTGCCGGAAATGGATGCCGCCAAACAGCCGCGACAGGGCCGCCTCGCGCGCCGCATCCCAAAAGCTGTCGAAATGCCGCGCCGCGATGCCGTCCTCTTCATGGGTCGGGTCACCAAAGGCATAACTGTCGCCAAAGATCGCCGACAGCACGGTCGCAGCCGCCCCCGATTGCGTGGAATGGCCCGAGGGATATTCCGGAAACGGCGGGGTGATCAGCAACGGCTCCCATTTCGGGTCGATCAACGCCTTGATCACCGTCACCGGCCGGATGCTGTCGTACTGATACTTTGCCGACCAGCAGCCGATAAACGCATCCGCGACCGCCACCCCAACCCGCGCCAAAGCGTCGGCGGCATGGGGGCCATCCATGTTTTCGATCGCGATCAGAGTCAGAACCAGCGCAATCCAATGCCCCGGCGGCGTGGGAGACAGCATTGGGTCATCCGACCAGAACCGCGCGATGGTCTTTTGTGCGTCGGTCAGGTTCATGGTCACGTCGTACACCTCACGCGCCTGCACCATGAACTGCGATTTGGGGTCTTGTGAATAGGCCGGTGGCGGTGGCAGGCGGCAGGTCGTGCCCGCCGGCATGGCAAAGGGCCGGTTTTCGCCCCATTTCGGCAGCAGCGGCGCCTGCTGCTGCACGATTTTCGACGTGGGCACCCAGTGGCCCGGCGTCTTACTCACCGCATACTCGCGTGGAAAGCCCATATTGTCGACATGCCCCCCGCCATCGGCTTCGGACCATAGCCAGATCGCGGCGGCAATTTTCCGCCCGTAAGCCTCGCTTTGCGCCACAACTTCGCCCGACAGGTTGGCTGCGATCTCAGCGCTCAGCGTCTCGTCCATCCGGTCCATCGCCTGCTGACCTGACGGCCCGGTATTGGCAAAGAACGCCCGCACCGACTGCGCCAGCGCGGCATGCATCACCACAGCCTCATCCACCGCACCGCCGGGCTTGGGCAGCGGCGGCAGGTCGGTCAACTGCCCTGCAAAAGATCGCATCTGCGGCCGCAACGCGGCCATCACCTCATAGGACGTCACACCCAGATAGGCAAAGGCACGGCTCGCCACCGGCGGCGAATAGGTCGGCGTGTGGCGCACCAGTTCCAGAACCAGCTTGTACCAGTTCAGCATCACATCACGCCCCTCGCCAGCCATCGCCGGCATCGGCAGCACGGCGATCAGCAGCGCAATCAACAACCGGCGCATCTTCGGGCCCTCATGCTGCTTTGGCGGGTTTCTTGCCAAGAATGATCATGCCCAGAATTTCCTCATCCGTCACATCGGCGACATTGACCGTGCCCACCAATTGCCCGTTCTTCATCACCGAGGCGCGGTCACACAGCTTCATCACGTTATGAATGTCATGCTCGATCAGGAAAATCCCCAGACCCTGTGCCTTTAGTTCCTGTATCAGCTCTGACACCATCTGCGTCTCATGCGGGCCAAGGGCTGCCGTCGGCTCGTCCATGATCAGTATACGGGCGTTGAAATAGACCGCGCGCGCGATGGCGACAGACTGGCGCTGCCCCCCCGACAGCGCGTTGACCGGCACACTGAACTTCTTGAAATTCGGGTTCAGACGGTGCATGATCTTGCGCGTCTCGGCCTCCATCCTGGCCTCGTCCACGAACCCCATGCCGTTGATCAGTTCACGCCCCAAGAACAGGTTCGAGGCCGCATCCAGATTGTCGGCCAGCGCCAAGGTCTGATAGATCGTCTCGATGTTCTGAGCGCGGGCGTCGCGTGGATTGGTGATCTCGACCTTTTCGCCATTGATCAGGATCGCGCCGCTGTCGGCCCGGTAGGCACCCGAAAGACATTTGATCAAGGTCGATTTGCCCGCACCGTTATGGCCCAGCAGCCCCACGACCTCGCCCGGATAAAGATCGACCGTCACGTGATCGACGGCCTTGATGCCGCCGAAACTGATCGAGATGTCGCGCAATTCGACAAGAGGGGTGCCGCGATTTATGGTCATGATCAACCCTTCTTACTTGATGCGCTTGCGATAGGTGTTGTCCAGCCACACGGCCAGAACCAGCACGGCACCGACCACCATGTTCTGCACCGCCGTGTCAAAGCCGATCAGGACCATCCCGGTCTGCAGGCTTTTGGCCACCAATGCGCCCAGAATGGCACCATAGATCGTGCCGACGCCCCCTGACAGAGAGGTGCCGCCGATGACGGCTGCGGCGATGACATACAACTCGTCCCCCACCCCCAGCGCGTTGGTGGCCGAGTTCAGACGGGCGCTGGCAACAACCCCCGCCAGACCCGACAATCCACCCATCAGCGCGAAAATCTTGACCGTCATCAGGCGCGTGTTGATCCCGGCCAGACCGGCCGCCTCGGGATTGCCCCCGATGGCAAAAACATAGCGGCCAAACCGCGTGCTTTTCATCAGCACCGTCATCACCAGACCGACAGCGGCAAGAATCAGCACCGGATAGGCAAAGCCATGGCTGATGAATATGCCCTCGGGCACCGGTTGGCCCAGCTTGGCATAGTATTGCGTCAGGATGCCCTTTGGCCACGGATAGGCGTTGACCACCAGAACTGACCCGATCACCATCCCACAGGCCAGCACGGTCATGAAAATCTCGGCCCAGACCGGGCGCAGGGCAAAGCCGTGACGCTGCCGGTTGGCACGGCTGCGAAAGGCCAGCCAGATCACCCCGGCACAGGCCAGCAGCCCTACCACCCAGCTGCCCGTGGCACCGATTGCGCCATAGGGCCCGCCCCCCAGCAGCGCAAAGGTCTCATCCACCGGCGAGATGGTCTTGCCATTGGCCGCCAAAAACGCCGCCGACCGCCAGATCAGCAACCCGCCCAGCGTCACGATGAACGCGGGGATGTCGCAATAGGCCGTCAACCAGCCATGAAAGGCCCCGATCAAAATTCCGACCGCGATGCCGACAATCAGCGTGATGATCCAGATATAGGGGCTGCCAAGCCCCAGATATATCGGCAGGATTTCCACCTGCAAGATGCCCATGACCATCGCCGTGACACCTACCAGCGAGCCCACCGACAGATCGATGTTGCGCGTGATGATGATCAGCACCATCCCCGTCGCCATGATCCCGATCGAGGCGGTCTGCACCGACAGGTTCCACAGGTTGCGCGGCGTCAGGAACGTCCCTTCGCCCATGAACAGCGCAGAGTAGACGTGAAAGCCTATGCCGATCAGCAGCAGCGCGCCAACCATCCCCAACAGGCGCGGGTCAATCTCGGTCGCCCGCATGAATTGGGCGATTGGTCCGGCGCGGTCCGTGGTCTGGGTCTTGGGTTGGGTATCTGTCATGTGACGTCCATCAGGAATGTGGCAACAGAAATTTGGTTTAAGTATTGTGGCTTAAGCTTGCGCCCAGCGTCCCGCCCGGCGCAGATCATGCAACGGACTTCGGATGGAATAAGGGCGGTCGCCCGTCCGGGCCGACCGCCCTAGGGGTCGGGACGCCCGAAGGCGTCCCATTGGGCTTAGTTGCAGCCCTTCACGCCAGCCATCGCGCCTTCGCAAGCCTGTTCCTTGGTAATGTGACCGCCGTCGATGGCGACATCGAGGTTGTCCTTGGTCAGCGGTGTCGGCGACAGCAGGATGGCGTTCATTTCAACGCCCTTGGCCCCGCCCGAGAACTTCACGGCACCCGGAATCGCGTCCAGCGCTGCACCACCGGCCAGCGCCGCAGCGATTTCGCCGGCAGCCTTGCCCAGTTGACGCGAATCCTTCCAGACCGAAACGGTCTGCGTGCCACGTGCGACGCGGTTGATCGCGGCCAGATCACCGTCCTGACCACCGACCGGAATCACCAGACCCTGCGCCGAAAGTGCCGCCACGACACCACCAGCCATCCCGTCGTTTTCCGACAGGACAGCGTCAACGGCGTTGTTGTTGGCGGTCAGGATCTGCTCCATGTTCTTTTGGGCATTTTCCGGCTTCCAACCGTCCGAGAACGACTCGCCGACGATCTTGATCGTACCGGCCTTCACGGCATCCCCGATCACCGACATCATGCCTTCCAGCAGGAAGGCGGCGTTCGGATCACCCGGGTCACCCTTGATGATGGCATAGTTGCCATCGGGCTTCACCTTCGAGACTTCCTGCGCGATGATCTTGCCGACGCCGATGTTGTCGAACGTCAGGTAGAAGGTGCGCGCATCTTCGATCAGGCGGTCATAGCCCACGACCGGAATCCCCTCGGCTGCGGCCTTTTCAACCGCCGGCCCGATGGCATCCTTGTCCCATGCGTTGATGATCAGGGCGTTTACGCCCTGCGAGATCAGCGCGTCGATGTCGCTCAATTGCTTTTCAGACGACGATTGCGCGTCCGCCGACACATAGGTGTCGCCTGCGGCTTCGATCGCTGCCTTCATGGCGGCTTCGTCAATCTTCCAACGTTCTTCTTGGAACGAGGCCCAGGACACGCCGATTTTCTTGCCTTCTGCCATTGCGGCCGTCGACAGGCCGGTCGCCGCGATGACCGCGGCCAAAAGTACCTTACGCATGATCGCCTCCCTTTGGATAAAGCCGGCTCCGGGCCAGCCCAACGGAATGGTTGGTCCGTGTTGCATGACTGCCGATCCGATCCTTGCTTGTCAAAGAAAAAACACCGCTTTCGCCCCTGCACGGCCCCTTCGGCACAAGGCTTTTCGACGCGATGCCCGCCCAAGACCCTGACAGCGCTGCCAAACAGCCATAGCTTCGCCTTGCGCATAATTTTTCATCATATTGCCCAGATTTGGGCCTGCTTGTCCGGCAGTCGCCAAAATCGCCCGCGCTCTGCCCTGCTGCCGATTGCGCGCGGGGCCGCGATTGCGACACTGCGAGCCGGAGGGGCCATGCTGGACGCAAGTTTTCATCCGCCGTATCAACGCAGCCGGGGCCGGGGCTTTGCCTCGTTCGGCCTGCGCCAAGGTGCGGCACGTCTGGTCGACCTGCACCAATCCGGCTCGGCCAGGGTGATGCTGCCCCGCCGGACCGGCACCGTGCCCGAGGTCGTGTTCCTGAACACTTCAGGCGGCTTGACCGGCGGCGACGACATCAGCTTTGCCCTCGACCTCGGCCCGTGCTGCCGCGCCCTGGCCACGACCCAGACTGCCGAACGCGCCTATGCCTCGACCGGTGCCACCGCCCGCCTGACGTTTGACGCCCACGTGGCCGCGGCCAGCAGGCTGGACTGGTTGCCGCAGGAAACGCTACTGTACCAGCACTCGCACCTGACGCGGCGCACCACGATCCACCTTGCCCCCGACGCGCAGTGCCTGCTCGCCGAGATGACTGTGCTGGGCCGCCCCGCGATGGGCGAACGTGTCACCAACACAAGACTGACCGATAGCCGGATGATAACGCGCGCCGGCCGCCCCGTCTGGGCCGAAACTTTGCACCTGACCCCCGAGGTTCTGGCCAACCCTTCGCCCGCCCTGTTGAACGGCGCGCGTGCCTTTGCCGTGATCTGCTTGGCAGCGCCGGGCGCGCAAGACGCCGTTGCCCCCCTGCGCGCCGCCCTTGACCCCGCCATGGGTGCTGTCAGCGGCTGGGATGGCAAATGCGTCATCCGCCTCGCCGCCGGCGACGGCTGGCCCTTGAAACAACAACTCGCACGACTATTGCATATCCTGACGGGCCGGCCCCTGCCGCGCGTCTGGGCCAGTGGAGGCATCACATGAACTTGACCCCCAGGGAAAAAGACAAGCTGTTGATCAGCCTTGCGGCCATGGTGGCGCGTGGCCGCCTGTCGCGCGGCGTCAAACTGAACCACCCCGAGGCCATCGCCCTGATCACCGATTTCGTGGTCGAAGGTGCCCGCGATGGCCGCACTGTCGCCGACCTGATGCAGGCCGGTGCCCATGTGATCACCGCCGATCAATGCATGTCGGGCATCCCCGAGATGATCCATTCCGTACAAGTCGAGGCCACGTTTCCCGATGGCACCAAGCTTGTCACCGTCCACCACCCCATCCGTTAAGAGGCTGACATGAAATACCTTCTTCCCATTGCCCTGTTGACCCCCACAGCGGCGCTGGCCCATGCGGGCGACCATTTCGGCCTTTCGGTGCAGGGGATTTTGCACCATGTCATGTCGCAGCCCGACCACATCGCCATGGTGGTGGCGGGCTGTGCAGTGGCGGGGCTTCTGGTCTGGCGCGCGAGGACGCGCGAATGACCGCCACCCCGATCATTCCCGGCGAAATCTTTCCCGCCGACGGTGACATCGTTCTGAACGCAGGCGCTGTGGCCATCACCCTGATGGTCGCCAACACCGGCGACCGCCCGGTGCAGGTCGGCTCGCATTATCATTTTGCCGAAACCAATCCCGGCCTGTCCTTTGACCGCGCCGCCGCCCAAGGCATGCGGCTGGATATCGCCGCGGGCACCGCCGTACGCTTTGAACCCGGGCAAAGCCGCTCTGTCAACCTTGTGCCCTTTGGCGGCAGCCGCCATGTCTATGGCTTCAACGCCCGCGTGATGGGCGCTTTGTAAAGGACGACCGATGATGCGTTTCATGACACCCAAACAGGCGCTGCGTCTGGCCAGCCAATCCGCGCAGATGCTGATCGAGGCCCAGCGCGTGATCGCGCTGCGTGTTGCGGGCATGGGTGGGTCCTGGAATGTGGCAGCCGACGAAAACATCCGCATGGTCACCGAAAAGCAGCAGGCCATGATCGCCGCCAGCCAGGCGATGATCTTGGCCACGGCGCGCGGCGGGTCTGCCGGTGCAGTGGCGCTGGCGGGACTGAAACCCCTTCGCGCCCGCACGCGGGCCAACGCCGCACGCCTGACCAAAGCCGGTCCCAAACTGCCCAGAACCCGCTAAAGGAGCCCCCATGGCCACCCGCATCTCGCGCCCCGATTATGCCGCCATGTACGGCCCCACCACGGGTGACCGTCTGCGCCTTGCCGACACCGACCTGATCATCGAGGTCGAAGCCGACCTGACCACCTATGGCGAAGAGGTCAAGTTCGGCGGCGGCAAGGTCATCCGCGACGGCATGGGCCAAAGCCAGATCCCGCGATCTGGCGGAGCGGTGGACACTGTCATCACCAATGCCCTGATCCTTGACCATTCCGGCATCTACAAGGCCGATGTCGGCCTGCGCGACGGTCTTATCCACGCCATCGGCAAGGCCGGCAACCCCGACACTCAAAACGGCGTGACCATCATCATCGGCCCCGGCACCGAGGTCATCGCGGGCGAGGGCAAGATTCTGACCGCAGGCGGTATGGACGCCCATATCCACTTCATCGCGCCCACCCAGATCGACGACGCGCTGCATTCGGGCCTGACCACGATGCTGGGCGGCGGCACCGGCCCGGCGCATGGCACGCTTGCGACCACCTGCACCCCCGGGGCCTGGCATATCGAACGGATGCTGCAATCGCTTGACGCCTTTCCGATCAACTTCGGCCTGTCCGGCAAAGGTAACGCCTCGCGCCCCGAGGCCCTGGTCGAGATGGTCAAGGCCGGGGCCTGTGCCCTGAAACTGCACGAGGATTGGGGCACCACCCCCGCCGCCATCGATTGCTGCCTGTCGGTCGCCGATGACATGGATGTGCAGGTGATGATCCACACCGACACGCTGAACGAAAGCGGCTTTGTCGAAAACACCATCGCCGCGATCAAGGGCCGCACGATCCACGCCTTTCACACCGAAGGTGCGGGCGGCGGCCACGCCCCCGACATCATCAAGATCGCTTCCCTGCCCAATGTGATCCCCTCCTCCACCAACCCCACCATGCCCTACACGGTCAACACGCTCGAAGAACATCTCGACATGCTGATGGTCTGCCACCATCTCGACCCCTCCATCCCCGAGGATGTGGCCTTCGCCGAAAGCCGCATCCGCCGCGAAACCATCGCCGCCGAGGATATCCTGCACGACATCGGCGCGTTTTCCATCCTGTCGTCGGACAGTCAGGCCATGGGCCGCGTCGGCGAGGTCATCACCCGCACCTGGCAAACCGCACACAAGATGAAACAACAGCGCGGCCGCCTTGCCGAAGAGACGGGCGCAAATGACAATGTCCGCGCCAAGCGTTATGTGGCGAAATACACCATCAACCCTGCCATCGCCCATGGGCTAAGCCGCCATATCGGCAGCGTTCAGACAGGCAAGCGCGCCGATCTCGTCCTGTGGTGGCCCGCCTTCTTTGGTGCCAAGCCCGAGATGGTTCTGGTCGGCGGCATGATCGCCTGCGCCCAGATGGGCGACACCAATGCCTCGATCCCGACGCCGCAGCCGGTCTATTCGCGCCCGATGTTCGGCGCCTATGGCGGCGCGCTGCACAACTCCTCGGTGCTGTTCATCAGCGCCGCGGCTCAGGCCGACAATCTGCGCGGCACCATCGGTCTGCACAAACAGACACTGGCGGTCACGAATACCCGCGGCATCGGCAAGGCCGACATGATCCACAATTCCGCCATGCCCCGGATCGAGGTCAACCCCGAAACCTATGAGGTCCGCGCCGACGGCGAATTGCTGGTCTGCGAACCCGCCCGCGATCTGCCCCTCGCCCAACGCCATTTCCTGTTCTAAGAACCGGTGGGTGAACACCCACCCTAACCCTTTCATTTTGGCCCAAATATTCCACGGGGGTCCGGGGGTGTGAAACCCCCGGCGTTCCGTGGCAAGAACCGGATAGACAATGCCAGACCTGCCCGCCGCCCAAAAACTGCTGCCCCTTGCCCCCGCCACCACCTATGACGTCGTGGTCTTGGGCTATGACGAACGCCTTGTGCGCCGCAAACGCCTTGTGACCCGCCGTGGCGACGGCTTTCTGGTCGACCTGCCCAATGTCACCAATCTCGACGACTACTGGGGCTTCCAACTGATGGATGGCCGCTGCATTCAGGTCCTGCCCGCCGAAGAACCCTTGTTGCAGATCACCGGCGATCTGCCGCGCCTGTGCTGGCATATCGGCAACCGCCACACGCCTTGCCAGATCGAGCCGTTCCGCCTGCTGATTCGCCGCGACCACGTGCTTGAGGCCATGCTGCGCCAACTCGGCGCCACCATTGACCTGATCACCGAACCCTTCACCCCCGAAGGTGGCGCTTACGGCACCGGCCGTACGATGGGGCATGATCATGGGGGCCACGACCCAGGCGGCCACACCCACACCGAACCCACCCCAGAAACCTTTGGCTGGCATGACCACGGCGATGGCCACCTGCATTTTCATGCCCCAAAACGCTGACCGCCTGACGCTGATGCAATACCTGTCCCCGGCCTTTCCGGTGGGCAGCTACGCCTATTCCCAAGGGCTGGAACAGGCCATCACCGACGGCGATGTCGCCGACCCTGCCAGCCTCAGCGCGTGGATCACCGCCGTCCTGACCCATGGCTCGGCCCGAATGGACGCCATTCTGCTCGCCCATGGCCGCAGCACACCCGCCGACCTTGCCGACCTTGCCGACCTCGCTCTGGCCTATGCCTCATCGCACGAACGTCAGACCGAGATGCGCGAACAAGGTGCCGCCTTTGGCCAGGTCATCGCCACGGTGACCGGCCAGAGCCCCCCTGTCCTGCCCTATGCCCTCGCCCTCGCTTATGCCACCCGGCCCCTGAGCCTGCCAACCGCCGAGGTCTTGGCGCTCTACCTGCACGCCATCGCCGCCCAACTGGTGTCCGTGGCCGTCCGCTTCGTCCCGCTCAAGGCGGCCGACGGCCAGAAACTGCTGTCCGACCTCGCCCCGCTGATCACCCGCCTGGCCGAGACTTGCGCCACCCAACCACTGACGGCCCTTTCCTCCGCCACGCTGGGCGCCGACCTTGCCCAGATGCGCCACGAAACCCTCGATGTCAGGATATACCGCTCATGACCCATCTCAACGGCCCCCTCCGCATCGGCATCGGCGGCCCCGTCGGTGCCGGAAAAACCACCCTGACCGAACAATTGTGCCGCGCGCTGGCCCATCGCTGCTCGATGGCGGTCATCACCAACGACATCTACACGCGCGAGGATGCCGATTACCTGACCCGCGTCCAGGTCCTGCCTGCCGAGCGTATCCGCGGGGTTGAGACCGGGGGCTGCCCGCATACGGCGATCCGCGAGGATGCCTCGATCAACCTCGCCGCCGTTGCCGACCTTATTCAGGCCTTCCCCGACCTCGACCTGATCCTGATCGAAAGTGGCGGCGACAACCTTGCCGCCACCTTCTCGCCCGAACTGGCCGACCTGTCGATCTACGTCATCGACACCGCCGCAGGGCAAGACATCCCCCGCAAACGCGGCCCCGGTGTCACGCGATCAGACCTGCTGGTGGTCAACAAGACCGACCTTGCCCCCCATGTCGGCGTCGACCTGGCCATGCTCGAATCCGACACCCAACGCGCCCGCGGCCCGCGCCCCTATGTCATGGCCCGCCTGCGCGCCGGCCACGGCGTTTCCACCGTGGTCGAATTTCTGCAACAGGCGGGCGGCCTGCCGCTGCGCCCGGACGTCTCCGCCGCCTGACCCAGCGCCCCACCCCAATTCAGGCCCCCCGCTGCAAAGCGCCCCGGCTCACCCATTCAAGATACACCCTCTGACAAGCCCACCTACGGAACCCCTCCCGACACTGGGACGGCATCACAAACCTTCCAGCTTCACACTGGCCTTCCAGCTTCACGCTGGTCCAAATACTCATCTTCCTTGCCGCAACAGACCACCCTGTCCAAGATCACGCGCAGGTCGCCAACGCCCATGACCTTTTCGCACTTGCAGGGCATGGCGACCTCGTCAGGCTCCCAGCCTCACGGCGCGCGACCCGCGTGGTCCAACACGCCAAGGCCCTCGGTCAAAAAAAGGTAAACAAGAATTTTTCAATACTTGTTTTGATTATCTTCTTGGGGTCACGCGCGTGGGAGGCCCGCGGGATTCATCCGATCAACCCAAACGACCTTCGATCATCAGGTCACAAAAGATCGGATTATGGTCCGATCCTTGCGCCTCGCTTCCGATCGACATCGCGCTGACCATGGGCCCCAACCGCGCCGACACAAAACAGTGGTCGATCCGGCGCGGCCCCGCATCGCCGTCATCATGCGGGCAGGTATCGCCGTCGCCTTCTGCGTGCCCCGCACAGGTCCAGGCATCGACCAGCCCCCCGGCACGGTAGGTCCGGCCATACCACGGGCTCATGTCGCCCAATATGCGCGCATATTCCGGTCCGTCACAGGCAAAGTTCATATCCCCCATGATGACCACATCCTCCGGCATCGGCGGCGGACCCTCGGTGAACGCATCCCCGGTCTGATTCCCTCCCCAATTGCCGCCGCGTTGACGGCCATTCAGCGCCAGTTCCATCATCATCTCGACCTGTGGCAGGCGGGTGTCGGGCGAGACATGGTCCAGATGAACCGACATGAACCGCAAAGGGCCATCTGGGGTCGCGATGACAGTCTCTACCAGGCAGCGTTGCTGATGAAAAATCCCGGTCAAGGCGATCTTGGGCAGCGGATGGGTCACACTTGACAGGATCGGCCACCGACTAAGCACCATGTTTCCATATTGCCGCCGCCGCTGCACGACGCGGCCCTGTTGCACAACCGAGGCGTCGATATTGATCCCTGGTCCAAAGACCCAATACATGTGCGGCAGCAAGTCCGCGATGGTGGCAGGCTGATCGACCAGCCCAGACCGGGTAAAGTTCGTCTCGACCTCCTGCAAGGCGATGATGTCGCGGTCGCCCAGATCGCCCACGATCCGCGACAGATCATAGCGGCCATCCTTGCCCTTGCCATATTGGATGTTGTAGCTGGCCAGCCGCAATGAACCCATCAAGTTTCCCTCACGCGGTACGGTCGGTGCAACGATGTATGCGGGCGACTATCCGGGTCGGCTGATGGGCTTGTCAAGGGTCCGGGACTCGACAATCCGACAGGCTTGAGGCAAAGCAGATTTGTATCTTGCAAGGAGTTTGCCATGCATGTTCTGGTCACAGGCGGTGCAGGCTATATCGGATCCCATGCTTGCAAAGCTTTGAAAGCCGCAGGCTTTGTCCCGGTGACCTTTGACAACCTGTCGACTGGCTGGCGCGACGCCGTCAAGTTCGGGCCCCTGTTCCACGGTGACCTGATGAACCGGGCCGATATCGACGCCGCAATGACCCAGTATCAGCCGGTGGCCGTGATGCATTTCGCGGCGCTGTCGCTGGTCGGCGAGTCAATGACAAACCCCGGCAAATACTGGCGGGTGAATGTCAATGGCAGTTTAAACCTGATCGAGGCGGCACAGGCGGCTGGGATCATGAATTTCGTCTTCTCCTCGACCTGTGCAACCTACGGTGATCAGGACGGCGTGACGCTGGACGAAGACAGTCTTCAAATACCGATCAATGCCTACGGCGGGTCGAAGAAGGCGATCGAAGAGATTTTGCGCGATTTTGGCAAGAGTTCCGGTCTGAACTATGTGATCTTTCGCTATTTCAACGTCGCAGGGGCCGACCCGGAGGGCGAGATCGGTGAGCAGCATGTGCCAGAAACCCATCTGATTCCGCTGATGCTGGACGCGATCGAGGGCAAGCGCCCGGCGCTGACGGTGTTCGGATCAGACTACGCGACGCCGGATGGTACCTGCATTCGCGACTATGTGCATGTCAGCGATCTGGTGGACGCCCATATCCTGGGGCTGAAATGGGTGCTGCAAGGCAAGGGGAGCCGGGTGTTCTGCCTGGGTTCCGGCACTGGCTTTTCGGTGCGGCAGGTGATCGAGGCATCGCGTGCCGTGACCAACCGCGATGTTCCGATCATCGAGGGGCCAAGACGAGCTGGCGATGCGACCACGCTGGTATCGGGCTCGACGCGGGCAGTGGCGGAACTGGGGTGGCAGCCAAAGCGGTCGAATTTGACACAGATGATCGGTGATGCGCTGACCTGGAGCAGGAAACCAAGATTCGAAGCATAGCAGAATCGTCCCCAACGGTAGTTCAAGGGCTGAAGCTGGGGACTCTGTTGCCCGCGACACAACGCGATCTTCAATAGACATGCGGCTTACATCCACAAAAGCGCCAAGACCAGCGTTGCTGTACAATCCCGACCCCAGAAGCTTCCCAACTTGAACCTATGCGGTCAGACAGTCTGAATGACGATGTCATCTTGCACCCGCTGCCGCATGACGAGCTGGTCCAGCCATACTGCGGCGCTTAGCAAGCGCGGGAAGCTGCCGATCTGGCTGGCAACGCACATGACGCAGCGCGCGCCGCAGAATGCGTCATGCATATTCTCGGCCTTCGGATGCAGTTTTGCGAAAGCAAAGTTGGAGATACGGTCATTGACCACCAAAAAATACAACTTGCCGTCAGCCGACTGAAGCTTGGCTATATCAACATGGATGTGGCCTGGCTGCGTGACGCTTTTGGGATCGGCCAATATAGA
>JBAXXO010000027.1:0-18767 GCA_037127855.1 Alphaproteobacteria bacterium | reverse complement strand
CCGTCACGGCCGCGGATGATCATCCCAGTCCTTGGTCAGGATGCGGTTGGCATCGCCTTGCGGATCCTCGAACTGCCGCGTGCGCATCGCCCAAAAGAAGGCCGCGAGTCCCATGCCGCCCAAGATCAGTGAAACCGGGATCAGAATGGCCAGGATCTGCATGGCCCTACCTTAGCCGCAACGCATTCAGGGACACCGTGATCGATGACAGTGACATCGCCAAGGCCGCTGCCAGCGGTGTCGCCGCCCCCATCAAGGCCAATGGAACCGCAATGACGTTGTAGGCGGCCGAGATGGCGAAATTCTCGACCATCCGCCGCGACGCCTGACGGGCAATCCGCGTGGCATCGCCGATCGCCGTCATATCCCGCCCCAGAAGCACGATGTCCGAGGCCACCCGCGCCGCATCCAGCGCCTGCGCGGGCGAGATCGAGACATGCGCCGCCGTCAGCGCCGCCGTGTCGTTCAACCCGTCGCCGACCATCAGCACCCGGTGCCCGGCCTCGGTCAGACCCCGCACGATCGCCAGCTTTTCGGCCGGCAACGCCCCCGCGACCCAATCCACGATCCCCAGGCGCGCCGCCAGCGCCTGAACCGCGGCCGGCGTATCGCCCGAGACCAGCCGGATCGCCTTGCCCTGACGGCGCAGTTCGGCCATGGCGGCCTCGGCCCCCGGGCGCAATTGATCGGTAAAGCAAAAGGCATGGCGGCCCTGAAACGCCAAATAGGTGGCGGTCATCGCCACAGGCACCGCCCCCACCCATTCGGCGCGGCCAAGCCGTACCGTCTGGCCGTGAAACCGACCCTCGATGCCGTAGCCCGGCACTTCGTGCAGGTCTGTCACCGCCGCCGCCCCACCCTGAGCGGCGAGGGCCCGCGCCAAAGGGTGTGACGAGGCTTGTGCCAGCGCCACCGCAACCTGCAAGGCCAATGCGGGCACCGCAGACGGCACCAGATCTGGCGTGCCCATGGTCAGCGTACCGGTCTTGTCGAACACGACTGTGTCAACCTCGGCCAAGCGTTCCAGCGCCGTGCCGTTCTTGATCAACACACCCTTGCGAAACAGCCGCCCCGAGGCTGCCGTGACCACGGCGGGCACCGCCAGCCCCAGCGCGCAGGGGCAGGTGATGATCAGCACCGCGGCCGAGATGTTGACGGCAAAGCGCAGATCCCCACCGGTTTTCCACATCCAAAAGCCGAATGCCCCAAAGCTGAGCAGATGGACAAGTGGCGAGTACAACCGCGCCGCGCGTTCGGCCAGCGTCGTATAGCGCGTCTTGGCACTTTCGGCGACAGACACAAGATCGGCCATGCGGTGCAGCGACGAATCGCGGCCCGCAGCCACCACGCGCAACACCAAAGGCCCGGTCAGATTGACCTCGCCCGCAGAAACCTGGGTGCCGGGCCCGGCAAAGACCGGCAGGCTTTCGCCCGTCAACAGCCCGCGGTCCAGTTCGGATGTGCCCGATTGCACCACCCCGTCCACGGGCATGCGCCCGCCGGGCCGCACCAGCACCAGATCGCCCCGCGCCACCTCGGCAATGGGGCGCAACACTTCGGCACCCTTCACCAGCACCACGGCGCGCGGCACCTCCAACGCGGCCAGTTCTTCGGCGGCGGACCGCGCCCGCGATCGGCTCCGGTGGTCCAGGTAGCGGCCCAGCAGCAGAAAAAAAGACAGCATCACCGCCGCGTCGAAATAGGCTTTTTCGCCGGCATGCGCCGTTTCATACAGGCTGATGCCGGTCGCAAGGATCAGCGCCAGCGAGATCGGTACATCCATGCCCAGCCGCCCGACCCGCAGCGCGGCCCAAGCCGCCCGAAAGAACGGCTGGCCGACAAACACCACCGTCGGCACGGCGATCAGCGCGGAAATCCAGTGGAACATGTCGCGCGTCGCAGCCTCGGCGCCGGACCATACCGCCACCGACAAAAGCATGATGTTCATCATGGAAAAGAACGCGACCCCCAGCCGCATCAGCAATTCACGGCCCTGTCGGTCGCTTTCGGTGGTACACAGCAGGCCGGGGTCAAGTTCGTGCGCCTCGTAGCCCACACCTGCCAGAACGGTCACCAGATCGGCTGCGGTCACACTGGCATCCGCCTGCACCGAGACCCGTTTCTGCGTCAGATTGACCCGCGCCGACTGCACGCCCGGCATCGCCAGCAGCGCCGCCTCGACGGTCGAGATGCAGGCGGCACAATGCGCCGAAGGCAGCGTCAGCATCAGCCTTGCAGGCGGCAGCGGCTTTGCGACCGCTTCTGCGCCCGGAATGCAGGCCGGGCAGGCGACCATATGTGGGATTTCAGCGGTGCTCATGCTAGCGGTTCACGTAAAGGTCGATGCGCTGATGAAACAGCGTGCCGTCGGCGGCATGGGCCTGGACCGCCATCATCCATTTGCCCATGGGCAGCACGACGGGGGCCACATAGACGCCGTTTTGCAAGGTAAAGGTTGGGGTCTGGTCATCCACCGCCTCGGTCGTGCGGCCGATCAGCACGGTAAGGTCGGCCAAGGTCGCGGGCCGGCCTGCGGCATCGGTAAAGGCCAACTGCATCTGGTTGGCCGAGGCGTCATAGGTTGGCTTCAAGGTCCAGTTCAGCGCCTTTTGCGCGGCCATTTCACGGTCGAAACTTTGGCTGGCGACATAGCCGTTCTCGACATCGAGCCCCGGAAAGGTGCTGACCGCCTTCCAGACGAGCAGCCCGTTGACGGCAATGATTACGCCAAAGAATGCGATGAACATGGCCAGCAAATGCCAGCCCGTCAGCGGTTGCACCGGTTTTTCAGTCATGGCCATTCTAGTCGCCCTCTCCATGTCCATTGAAGATCGTGTCATGTGATATCCGCTCGGCACGCGGCGCGTCTTCTTCCTCGACGTCGCGGATCCACAGGCGGACCGGTGTCCGCTTTTCCTTGGCAGCGGGTGAGCCTGCGGCGGCGGTGAGGTACAGGCGCTGTTCCTTCGTCTGGTTGGCGGGCACCAGCACGCGCAGTTCGGTGGCCCCTTCCAGCGTCAGGTCCAGCGGGGTTGGCGAGATCGCGGAGAAGGTGAACCAGCGGTCCTCGCCATGTTTGTTGCGCAGGCGCATGTCATAGCTGTTGCGGACCGAGCCGTCCGACAGCGTCACAAAGGTTGGGTTGCGGACCGGGGTGACCGAGACGTCGATATGGCTGCGCAGGAACAGGGCCGCCACCAGACCGAGGCCGACGGCCGACCACAGCACGGTGTAAAGGATGGTACGCGGGCGAAGGATATGGGCAAGGATCGGCTTTGGCGGTTTGCCCGCGCGTTCCAGCGTTTCATCGGTCAGCGCCAGATAGCTGATCAGGTTCGGTGGCTTGCCGATCTTGGCCATGGTGTCGTTGCAGGCGTCGATACACAGGCCGCAGGTGATGCAGGCCAGTTGCTGGCCGTTGCGGATGTCAATGCCTTGCGGGCAGACATTGACGCAGGCCATGCAGTCGATGCAGTCACCATTGGACGCCACGGACTGCTTGCCGCGCGGCTCGCCGCGCCACTCGCGGTAGCCGATGGTCAGGGTGTCTTCGTCCATCATGGCGGCCTGGATGCGTGGCCATGGGCAGGCGTAGATGCAGATCTGCTCGCGGGCAAAACCGCCGAAAAAGAAGGTGGTAAAGGTCAACACAAGCATGGTGATATAGGCTGCGGGATGCGCCGTGCCGGTGATCAGGCCATGCATCAGCGTCGGCGCATCGGCAAAATAGAAAACCCAGGCCCCACCTGTCGCCAGACCGATGGCAAACCAGATCCACCATTTGGTGATGTTCTTGATCAGCTTTTCCCAATTCCACGGTTGACGATGCAACCGGACGCGGGCGTTGCGGTCGCCCTCGATCCAGCGTTCAACGAGGATAAAAAGGTCGGTCCAGACGGTCTGCGGGCAGGCATAGCCGCACCAGACCCGGCCCAGCGCCGAGGTGAACAGGAACAGCCCCAGCCCGGCCATGATCAACAGACCGGCGACGAAGTAGAACTCATGCGGCCAGATTTCGATCATGAAGAAGAAGAAGCGCCGGCCTGACATGTCGATCAGCACGGCCTGATCGGGCAGGTTCGGGCCACGGTCCCAGCGCAGCCACGGCGTGACATAGTAAATCCCCAGCGTCGCCGCCATGATCACCCATTTCAGATTGCGGAAATGACCCTTGACCCTGCGCGGAAAGATCGGCTCGCGGGCGGCATAAAGCGGCCTCGGCTCTTGGGTGGCAGACATGGGGGCTCCGGGGTGCTCTGTTCGCTTCGGCCTTTCTTGCACCCGGGGCGCGGCGGGGACGTTGACACAGGTCAAGTCGGGACGTGAATTGCAAAGACGGAGTTTGCGTCAGGTTGCCTTGGCTTGACCGATGATTTGCCCAGGTGCCGCCCCGGACAGGGGGCGGCCCAACCTGCTGTGCCGATGCGGGCCTATTCGCCGCCACCGAGCGCGTGGACATAGACAGCAACGGCCCTGATCTGATCTTCGGTCAGACGTGCTGCACCGCCAGGCGGGGCATGGCCCCAGGCGGGCATCACGCCATTGCGGGCCAGCGTGATCGTGGCGGTCACCGAGGCGCGGTCGCGGCCATAAAGCCAGATCGCATCGGTCAGGTTGGGCGCACCAAGGTCGCGGTTGCCCATGGCCGTGTCACCGTGGCAGACGGCGCAATTCTCGGCAAACACGATCTTGCCCTCATCAGCCAGGGCAGCGTCATGGTCCTGACCCGAGATCTGCAGGACATATTCTGCCGCCTGCGCGATCTGCTGCTTGGTCAACAGCCCATCAGTGCCGAAACGCGGCATCATTGAAAGGCGGGTGTCCGGGTCGGCCTCAACCCGGATGCCGTGCAGCAAGGTAGTGTGGATAGCCTCAAGCGAGCCGCCCCAAAGCCAGTCATTGTCCAGAAGGTTGGGATAGCCTTTGCCCACGACCCCCGCCGCCCCCGAACCATGGCACTGCGCACAATTGGTGCGAAACACGGCGGCACCCGCCTGCATGGCGAATTGTTTCAGTTCGGGGTCACCCGGGATGCTGGCCAGATCGGCTGCGACCAGTCTGGCCTTGATGGGCGCGTTGGCCTCGTCAAAGCGCGTGATCTCGGCGGCCACGTCGGCACGGGTCGAGGCACCCAGCAGGCCCGGCGTGGCCCGTGTCAGCATCGGCCATGCCGGAAAAAGCACGGTATAGATGATGGCAAACAAGATGGTGGCATAGAAGGTGTACAGCCACCAGCGCGGCAGCGGTGTGTTCAACTCTTGTATGCCATCCCAACTGTGGCCGGTTGTGCCCACGCCCATGGGGTCTATCGCGGTTTGATCGTTCTTGACGGGTTTGGCGCACATCGCTCACGCCTCCTTTTCGGGGCTTGCGCCTGGTTTGTCGTCATTGCGGAACACGACATTTGCGACCTGTTGATGGACCGTTCCGGAACCAGGTCGAAAGGCCCAGGCGATCACGCCGATAAAGATCAGCGTCAGTCCCAAAAGCACCCAGCTATCCGCAAATTCGCGCAGCAAAGTATAGGTTTCCATGATGCCCCCTAGCGTGATGCGTCTGGGGTGAAGGTCGAAAAGTTGACCATCGTGCCCAGCACTTGCAGATAGGCGATCAGCGCGTCCATTTCGGTCAGTTGTGGTTGACCGTCAAAATTGCTGACCGTGACTTTATCATAGCGGGCCAGCAGGCCGGTCGTGTCGGCCGCGGGATCGGCCTGCGCTTTGAAATCGGCCGCGATATTGGCCATTTGATCATCGGTATAGGGCACACCCACCAATCGATGCGCCGCCATCAGTTCGGGAATAAAGGTTGGCTTGAGGTTGGTGGTCAGCAAGAAAGGGTATTTCGGCATCACCGATTCCGGCACGACCGCCTGAGGGTTGGTCAGGTGATCGACATGCCAGGCGTCACTATACTTGCCCCCTACCCGCGCCAGATCGGGCCCGGTGCGTTTGGAGCCCCATTGGAACGGATGGTCATACATGCTTTCCGCCGCCAGCGAGTAATGGCCATACCGCTCGACCTCGTCGCGAATGGGACGAATCATCTGGCTGTGGCAGTTGTAGCAGCCCTCGCGGATGTAGATCTGGCGGCCTTGCAGTTCCAGCGGCGTATAGGGCCGCATGCCCTGCACCGTTTCGATGGTGTTTTGCAGGTAGAACAGCGGCACGATCTGCACCAGGCCGCCAATGGTTACGACCAGAAAGCTGAGGATCAGCAGCAGGCTGGCATTGCGTTCGATCAGTCCGTGTTTGTCAAGAATAGCCATTTTCCAGCCCCCTATTGAGCCGGAACGAGGGCATGGACTGTCAGCCGTTGCGGCTGTGCCCGTACCGTCATCCACAGATTGTAAACCATAAGCAGCGCGCCGGTCAGGTACATGGCCCCACCCAGACCCCGGACCACATACATCGGGAACTTGGCCGCCACTGTGTCGGTAAAGGCGTTGACGAGGAACCCGTTGGCATCGACTTCACGCCACATCAGACCCTCCATGATGCCCGACACCCACATCGAGGCCGCGTAGAGCACGATGCCGATGGTCGCCAACCAGAAATGCCAGCTGATCAGCGTGTTGGAATACATCCGTTCGCGGTTCCACAGGCGCGGCGTCAGGAAATACAGCACCGCAAAGGTGATCATCCCGTTCCACCCCAAGGCCCCGGAATGGACATGGCCGATGGTCCAGTCGGTATAGTGGCTGAGGCTGTTGACCGCCTTGATCGACATGACCGGGCCTTCAAACGTGCTCATCCCGTAAAAGCCGATAGACAGCACCATCATCCGCAGGATCGGGTCGGTGCGCAGCTTGTCCCAGGCGCCCGACAGCGTCATCAGCCCGTTGATCATGCCACCCCAGCTTGGCATCCACAGCATGATCGAGAACACCATGCCAAGCGTGCTGGCCCAGTCGGGCAGTGCCGTATAGTGCAGATGGTGAGGGCCGGCCCAGATATAAAGAAAGATCAGCGCCCAGAAGTGGATGATCGACAGCTTATAGCTGTAGATGGGCCGTTCGACCTGCTTTGGCATGAAATAGTACATCATGCCCAGAAAGCCTGCGGTCAGAAAGAAGCCCACGGCGTTGTGGCCATACCACCATTGCACCATGGCATCCTGCACACCCGAATAGACCGGGACCGAGATCGACGACAGCAGCGACACCGGCACGGCGGCGTTGTTCACGACATGCAGCATGGCGACGGTGACGATCATCGCCAGGAAGAACCAGTTCGCCACATAGATATGCGGCTCGCGGCGTTTGACCAAAGTGCCCACGAACACGGCCAGATAGGCCAGCCAGACCACGGTGATCCACAGGTCGATATACCATACCGGCTCGGCATATTCCTTGCCCTCGGTGCCGCCCAGCACATAGGAACTGGCGGCGAGCACGATCATCAACTGCCAGCCCCAGAACACGAACCACCCCAGATTGCCCCCCCACAGACGTGCTGCACTGGTGCGCTGCACGACGTAAAAGCTGCTCATGATCAGGGCGTTGCCGCCAAAGGCAAAGATCACCGCCGATGTGTGCAGCGGACGCAGGCGGCCAAAGTTCAGGATGCCTTCGGTGACGCCACCCAGGTTCAGCGCCGGGAAGGCGAGTTGAAAGGCGATGACCACGCCGACCAGAAAGCCGACCACACCCCAAAAGGCGGTCGCGATGACTCCGGCGCGGATCACATCGTCCATATACTGGCTCTGGTCATGCACCACGACCTCGCCGGTATGGCGCAGGACGTAAATGAAAGTGATCATGGCGGCGATGGCCACCTCGACCGCGTTCACCATATAGGGCAAATCATGCGCAAAATTGGCGGCCATGGCGGCGAGAAGCGCCACCAGAGCCAGCACAATCAGTTTAACATAGTCCCGCATTTGATCCCCCGTTTCAGCTTGGGCAGTACTGTGAAAGGCATTCATCTTGTTCGGTGACCCAGCGGCGCACCATGACCTGTCAAGACGCGACCCATGGGCCCAAAGGTCTTGTCCTGTCTGTGTCGCAGGCGCAGCACGACAAGACCTTGATCCATATCAAGACCAAGTCGTGATCGTACTGATCGGGATCAAAGACCGGCCCCTTGGTCGCTGCCACAATGGTCTTGTTCAAACGGGAGATATCATCATGGCGTTCAAATCCATTCTTGTCGTCGTCACGCATCCAGGACAGGCCGAGGCTGCCATCACAGCCGCGTCCGATCTGGCCTTGGCCCATGACGGTCATCTGGATGTTCTGGCCCTGGGGGTCGATCACGCTCAACTGGGCTATTCCTATCTGGGGGCGGGGGCCGCCCTGATGGAACTGGACCTTGACCGTGCCGCAGACGATGCGCGCAAGGCCGAGGCGGTCGCCCGAACCGCCCTTGGGCAACAGAACCCGGCCCTGCGTTGGGCGCTGGATACGGTGGTCGCCGAAATGGGCGGCCTGACGGCCATGGTGGGCACGGCGGCTGGCTTTGCCGATCTGGTGGTGCAATGCCGCCCCTATGGTGACGATCAGGGCCCCGAGGCCGAAGGGGTGGTCGAGGCCGCCTTGTTCGACGGGCGCGCGCCGGTGCTGATCCTGCCCGGCGCCATGACGGTGGGCAGTCTGGTACGGCCGCGCCGCATCGTGATGGCCTGGAACCAAAGCCCCGAGGGTCTTGCGGCAGCCAAGGCCGCCCTGCCCTTCTTACAGGCGGCGGACATGGTGGATGTTACCGTCGTGGACCCGCCTGCACGCGGCCCAGAACGATCTGATCCGGGGGGCAGGCTGTGCCAGTTTCTGGTCCGGCACGGCGTCAAGGCCGAGGTGACCGTGCTGGCCCGAACCATGCCCAGCATCGCCGAAGTGCTGGCAGCCCATGCGATGGACCGTGGGGCCGACATGATGGTGATGGGGGCCTATGGCCACTCGCGCCTGCGCGAAGCGGTTCTGGGCGGTGCCACCCGCCAGATATTGGAACACACCACGATTCCGGTGCTGATGGCCCATTGACGGGGTCTTGGGCGCGGGGCGGCAAACCTTGCCCGCCATGCGCCCATGTCCCGCGCGAACCTGACCTGACGCTGTCCTCAGGCGTTCAGGTCAACCACGACCCGGCCCTTGACTTGCCCCAGCAGGATGGCAGCCCCTTGGGCCGGCAGGTCCGCCAGACCGATGACGGATGTCATCGCCTCAAGCTTGGCCAAGTCCAGATCACGGGCAATCCGTTCCCAGGCCTGCTGACGCACCGCAAACGGCTTTAGCACCGAATCGATGCCCAGCAGATTGACCCCGCGCAGCAGGAACGGGATGACTGACGCCGGCAGTCCCGACCCACCCGCCAGCCCGACTGCCGCCGCGGAGGCTTCGTATTTCAATTGGCCAAGCACCCGCGCCAGCATCGGCCCGCCGACGGCATCGATGCAGCCGGCCCACATCTCGGCCTCGAGCGGGCGCTTTGCGGTCTCGGCAAGATCGGCACGCGGGATGATGCGGGTCGCCCCAAGATCGCGCAGATAGGCTTCGGTTTCGGGCCGCCCTGTTACGGCGGCGACATCATGGCCCAGACGCGCCAACAGGGCGACCGCCACCGAGCCCACGCCGCCCGCAGCGCCGGTCACCAGAACCTCGCCCTGCCCTGGCTTCAGCCCATGCGCTTCGAGTGCGATCACGGCCAGCATGGCTGTCAGACCCGCCGTGCCAACGGCCATCGCCGCGCGCGCGGTCAAGCCCGCCGGCAGCGGCACCAGCCAATCGGCCTTGACCCGCGCGCGCTGTGCATAGCCGCCCCAATGCAGTTCACCCACCCGCCAGCCAGTCAATACCACCTGGTCACCGGGCGCGTAACGCGGGTCATCCGAGGTTTCGACGGTGCCGGCAAAGTCGATGCCCGCGACATGGGGATAGGTTCGCACCAGTCCGCTGCCAGTGGGCGACAGGCAAAGCCCGTCCTTGTAGTTCAGCGTGGACCATTCGACCGCGACCGTCACCTCGCCCATCGGCAGGGCGCTGTCATCGATGTCGCGCAGGGTGGCTACGGCCTGACCTTCGGCGTTCTTTTCCAGCAGCAAAGCGCGAAACATCGGTGCCTCCTTGGGATGGGCCATTCGGCGGCCCGTCATGGCCATCATAGCGCGGGGATGCCCAGACTCAACCTGCCATCGCCGGCCCGGCAGCGCGCGGGCGGACCATCGGGTTTAAGGCGACGGCGGATTGTCCGCCCAGCCCTGCAGCTTGCGATACAGCGTCGAGGGCGACAGGTCCAGGCTGTGCGCCGCCTTGGGCACAGACCCGCCACATCGCGCGAGGGTCGCCGTGACGATCAATCGCTCGACTTCGGCCAGGGGACGGCCGAGCAGGCTTTCCAGATCGGGTTTGGCGGCAACACGGGTCAACGCCGCATCTTGCACGTCTTGCCGTGCATTCAGGTCTGGCCGTTCTATCAGGTCGGGACGTTCCATCAGGTCGGTCAGTTCATCCGGCAGCATTTGCGGCGTCACCAGCCCGCCGGGATTGAGCACGACGATGTTGCGGATCACGTTCAACACCTGACGCACATTGCCCGGCCACGGGTGGCGGCGGAATTGATCGACCACCTCGGGCGACAATCCATCAAACTGGCGGCCTTCCTCGGCGGCGAATTGTTGCAATGCGGCCTCGGCGATTTCGATCACGTCATTGCCGCGATCGCGCAACGGCGGCATGTGGATCGGGACGACAAACAGCCGATAATACAGATCTTCGCGAAACAATCCGCGCCGCACGGCATCCATCGGGTCGCGATTGGTGGCACAAACGATGCGGACATTCACCTTTTGCGGCCGCGTCGCGCCCACCGGCAACACTGTCGAGGTTTGCAGGAACCGCAGCAGTTTGGTCTGCAGGGCGGGGGCCATCTCGCAGATTTCATCCAAAAACAGCGTGCCGCCATCTGCTGCCGTCGCGGCCCCCGGACGGTCGGCAATCGCGCCGGTGAACGAGCCTTTGACATGGCCAAAAACTTCGGATTCCAGCAGGTCGTGCGGGATCGCGCCGCAGTTCAACGCGATGAACGGGCCCGCGGCGCGGGCCGAATTGTCATGTACGGCCAGCGCGCACAATTCCTTGCCCGTGCCGCTTTCCCCCGTGATGAATACGGTCGCCATGGAGTTTGCAACCAAAGCGATCTTGCCATGGACCCTGTCCATCACCGCGGACGAGCCCAGAAAAGGCCGCACCACTTGCATTGGGTCCTTGGCACTGGCGACCCGCGCCAGCCTTGGCCCTTTGCCAGCGGCCTGCATGGCCTGCATAGCTTGCTTGACCGCCGACACAAAACGGCCTTCGTCAAAGGGTTTGACCAGAAACTCATGCGCGCCGGCCCGCATCGCCTCGACCGCGCGGTTGATCGAGCCATTGGCTGTGATCACGATAATCTTTGTATCATCCCTGAGGGTCAGGATGTCGCGGATCAGTTCCAGCCCGTCGCGGTCGGGCAGACCCAGATCCAGCAGCACCACCGGTGCCGCCTGCGTGGTAAAGGCCTGCATCCCCGCCGACGCCGTACCCGCCACCCGCACCGCAAAACCGGCATCGGTCAGGACCTTGCGATAGACCAGTTGCAACGAGGCCGTATCCTCGATCAACAGCACCGAGGGTGCATTGCCGCGCGGGCCGGGTTTGTTCGGGATCGCGGTCGATTTCATCATGCCGTGCCCCGACCGAACCGGTCTGACTTGATACGCAGGATCACGTCGTTCAACACCCTGCGCAGTTCCGGCAGTGCCGCAGCCAGTCCGCCCGACTCGCCCTGCACAGCCAGCGCGTGAAATTGCTTGGCCAGTTGGAATAGTCTCGTGGCACCGATGGTGCCGGCGATCGACACAAGAATGTGGCTTTGCGCCTGCAGCACGGCTCTGTCCGCATGGGCCATGGCCAGCGCCAGCCCGACATTCGTCAGGTCTTCGTCCAGCCTTCGGGTCAGTTCCGCTGCCATGTCAGGACCGCCCAGGTCAAGCAGGGCGGCGAATCTGTCCTCGTCAAAGCTTTCGGTCACGTCGGGCACCTTTCGGCCGGCAGCGTCGGGCCAGCCCCTTGGGACCCAGCGCGAACTGGCCTGTAAACATCAGGCCGATTCGCAAAATGCAAAAGCCCGCTCAACCATATAGCGAAACCGGTGAACCTGCGAGTGCGGAAACATTCAGCAATCCGCGCGTGGTGATCGACGGCGTGACGATATGGGCCCGGTTGCCCAAGCCCATCAGGATCGGCCCGACCTCAAGCCCGCCCGCCTTCATGTTCAGCATGTTTCGGGCGGCATTGGCGGCGTCGGTATAGGCAAAGATCAGGATATTCGCCGCCCCTTGCAACCGCGCGTTCGGAAAGATCCGGCTGCGCAATTCGGCGTCCAAGGCGGCATCAAGGCTCATTTCGCCCTCATATTGGAAATCAGCCTCGCGCTGCTCCAGAAGCTCCATCGCTTGCCGCATTCTGCGACCCGAGTCGCTGTCCAGATTGCCAAAGTTGGAATGTGAACACAGCGCGACCTTGGGCTCGACCCCAAAGCGCCGTGCATGGCGCACCGCACCGATCGCGGTATCGGCAATCTGTTGCGGGGTCGGGATGGGGTTGACCTGCGTATCGGCCACAAACAACGGCCCATCCTCAAGGATCATCAGCGACAAGGCCCCAACCGGATGCCGCCCGCCCCGCGCCAGCACCTGTCGCACATAAGACATGTGCCAAAGGTACTGCCCAAAGGCACCACAGATCATGCTGTCCGCATCGCCGCGATGGACGGCCACTGCGGCAATGGCGGTGGAATTGGTGCGGATGATCGCCCGCGCCGTATCCGGCGTCACGCCCTGCCGTTCCAGCAGTTCGTGATAACTGCCCCAGTAATCGCGATACCGGCTGTCATTTTCGGGGTTCATGATCTCAAAATCGCGGTCCGGCCGGATCGGCAGCCCCGCCCGCTCGCAGCGCGTCGCAATCACATCTGGCCGACCGATCAGGATGGGCCGCACGGTCATCTCTTCCAGCATGGCATTGGCTGCCCGCAGGACGCGTTCATCCTCGCCCTCGGCAAAGATGATCCGGCGTGTCGAGGCACGGGCACTGTCAAAAACCGGGCGCATGATCAGCGCCGATTTAAAGACCGATCCATCCAATTGCCGCCGATAGGCATCCAGATCGGCAATCGGCCGTGTCGCCACCCCGGTTTCCATCGCCGCTTTTGCAACCGCCGAGGCGACGACCCCGATCAACCTTGGGTCAAACGGCTTGGGAATCAGATAGTCTGCGCCAAAGGACAATTGCTCGCCCTTGTAGGCGGCGGCGGCCTCGGCACTGGTGGTCGCCCGGGCAAGGGCGGCAATCCCGTCGATGCAGGCCAGTTCCATCGCGGCGTTGATCGTGGTCGCACCGACATCCAGCGCACCGCGAAAGATAAAGGGGAAACACAGCACGTTATTGACCTGATTGGGAAAATCGCTGCGGCCCGTTGCGATGATCGCATCGGGCGAGGCCGCCCGCGCCACATCCGGCAGGATTTCCGGCGACGGGTTGGCCAGCGCAAAGATGATCGGGCGCGGGGCCATCCTGGCCACCATGTCCGCCGTCAGCACACCGGGTCCCGACAGGCCCAGGAACATGTCCGCCCCTCCGATCACATCGGCCAGCGTCGCGGCCGTTTTGCCTTGGGCATAGGCCGCCTTTTGCGTGGTCATCTGCGCAACCCGGCCCGCATAGACCAGCCCCTCCAGATCACACAGCCAGATGTTTTCGCGCCGCACGCCCAACTTGACCAGCATGTTCAGGCAGGCAATCCCCGCTGCACCGCCCCCGGTCGAGACGATCCTTATGTCCTCGAACCGCTTGCCCGCGACCAACAAGGCATTGGTTGCCGCCGCCCCCACGACAATCGCCGTCCCGTGCTGGTCATCGTGAAAGACAGGAATCTTCATGCGCGCGCGACACAACTGCTCGACGATAAAGCAGTCCGGCGCCTTGATGTCCTCCAGATTGATCGCGCCAAAGGTCGGCTCCAGCGCGCAGACGATATCGGCCAGCTTGACCGGGTCGGACTCGTTCAATTCGATGTCATAACAGTCGATATTGGCAAATTTCTTGAACAGGACGGCCTTGCCCTCCATCACTGGCTTGCTGGCCAGCGCGCCGATATTGCCAAGGCCCAGCACCGCCGTCCCATTCGTGACCACCCCCACCAGATTGCCACGAATCGTGTAACGACTGGCGGTGGCGGGGTCGGTCTTGATCTGCAGACAGGCCTCGGCAACGCCCGGCGAATAGGCGCGGGCCAGATCGGCGCCGTTGGCCAGAGGCTTGGTCGCCCTGATTTCCAGCTTTCCGGGTCTTGGAAATTCGTGATAATCCAGCGCAGCCTGCTTGATCATATCTGCCCGACCCTCGTCCATCCCAACCTCCAAATCTGTTTTAACCTTGAACTCTCCGCAAAAGCCCCGCTAGAACAGCTCTGCAGTATGGGTCCGCCGAACCCTGGGACCAAGGCTTGCCAATCGCCCCGCCCGCCTGCACCTTGGCCCAAAGATTACGGGAACACCATGGCCGACACCACCCAAACCACCCGCGCCGAAATGCGCCTGCCCACCGCAGAACTGCGCGATGATCTACCGTTTTACACCAAGGTGCTGGGATTTCGCCTCGACAGTATCTATCCGGCCGACAACCCCGAGGTGGCGACCCTGTCCGGCCACGGCCTGCGCCTGCGCATCCAGAAGGGCGCCCCGGAAGCCCCCGGAACGATCCGCATCCTGACCGACGATCCCGACAGCTTTGCTGACGGCCAGCGCGAGCTGATCGCACCAAACGGCACAAGGGTCGAAATTGATGCGTTGAACCCGCCCCTGATCCTGCCGCAGACCGAACACGCCTTTGTCGTGCGCCGCCTGGCGGATCAGGCGCCGTGGATCATTGGCCGCGCGGGGATGCATTACCGCGACCTCGTACCCTCCAGGCTGGGTGGGGCGATGATCGCAAGCCATATTCGCATTCCCGATGGCGGCCCGGTGCCCGACATGGTCCATTTCCACAAGGTCGGTTTTCAGTTGATCTTCTGCATCAAGGGCTGGGTCGATGTCGTGTATGAAGATCAGGGTGGCCCGATTCGGCTTGGGCCCGGCGACTGCTTCATCCAGCCTCCCGAAATTCGGCACCGCGTGCTGACCGCCTCTGACGGCATCGAGGTCATAGAAATCGGCGTCCCGGCCGAACATGTCACCCAGATCGACCATGACATGAACCTGCCAACCCCATGGTTTCGCCCGGATCGCGAATGGCAAGGCCAGCGCTTTGTCCACAATGTCGGCGCCAAAGGCAGCTTTGCCGCAGCCCGTATCCCGGGTTTCGCGGCCCGCGACACCACGATCAACAGCCATACCAAAGGCATGGCCTCGGTCATGGTCCTGCGCCCGACCGGCCCCGCCCCCTGGACCAAACATCAGGGCGACATTCTGTTCACCTTCGTGATGGCGGGCCAGATGACCCTCGAGGGCGAGGGAAAGGCCCCCTACCGCCTGTCGCCCGGCGACGCTTTCGTCATCCCGCCCGGCCTGTCCACCTGCTACAGCGACACGACGCCAGACCTTGAACTGCTCGAAGTCTCGTTGCCCGGCAACCCACAGACCGACCTCTGACCCCCTTTCATTTTGGCAAAAGTATTCCACGGGGGACGGCACTTTTGCCGTGGCAAAGGTGCCGCGGGGGTGTGAAACCCCCGCCGCCACGCCAGCACATGGCGTGCCGCTTGCAAGCGAGGCCATTCCGGCCCACACTCTGGCCCAACAGTTCAACGAGGGTCCCATGCTGCTGCAAGCCGCCACCGATGTCCGCACCCGCGCCTATGCCCCCTATTCGCGTTTTCAGGTTGGCGCTGCGCTCCGCGCCACCTCGGGCGCCATCCATGTCGGCTGCAATGTGGAAAACGTTGCCTACCCCGAAGGCACCTGCGCCGAAGCGGGTGCCATCGCTGCCATGATCGCGGCCGGTGACAGCCGCATTGCCGAACTTCACGTCATCGCCGACAGCCCCAGCCCGGTGCCACCCTGCGGCGGTTGCCGCCAGAAAATTGCCGAGTTTGCGGATCCATCGGTGCTGGTGACCTTGCACACCACAGGCGGCAAAAGCTTTACCACCACCGTGGCCGATCTGCTGCCCGGCGTCTTTACGGCGGCCCACATGGCCAAAACCTGAATGGATGCGCGCGCCATCATCACGACCATCCGGGACGGCGGCCACCCCTCTGCCGAAGACCTGGCATGGTTTGCCGCGGGCCTTGCCTCTGGCGTGGTCAGCGATGCGCAGGCTGGAGCCTTTGCCATGGCGGTCTTGCTGAAGGGCCTTGGCGAGCAGGGCCGTGTCGCCCTGACACGCGGCTTTACCGCCTCGGGGCAGGTCATGACATGGGATTTGCCGGGCCCGGTGATCGACAAGCATTCCACCGGCGGCATCGGGGATTGCGTGTCGCTGATGCTTGCGCCAGCCTTGGCGGCCTGCGGTGCCTTTGTGCCCATGATCTCGGGTCGTGGCCTTGGCCATACCGGCGGGACGCTTGACAAGCTGGAATCCATCCCCGGCTTTCGCACCAGCATAACCGAGGACACCCTGCGCCGCCAGATGCGTGACGTCGGCTGTGCCATCGTGTCGGCCAATGCCCAGATCGCCCCCGCCGACCGCCGCCTTTATGCTATCCGTGACGTCACCGGCACAGTCGAAAGCATCGACCTGATCACGGCGTCCATCCTGTCAAAGAAACTGGCGGCGGGTCTGGAAGCGCTTGTTCTGGATGTCAAATGCGGCTCGGGTGCCTTCATGAAAACGCTGGAGGACGCCGAGGCCCTTGCCCGCGCCCTTGTGACGACGGCCCAAAGCGCCGGCTGCATGACCGCCGCCCTGATCACCGACATGACCCAACCCCTGGCCACAGCCGCCGGCAACGCGCTCGAGGTGACCGAAGTCATGGAAACCCTGACCGGCACCTCGGTCAATTCTGCCTTGTGGGACCTGACGACGGCCCTTGGCGGCGAGGCTCTGGCCTTGGGCGGTATCGCTGCCGATGCCACCGACGGTGCCCGCCGTATTGAACAGGCGCTGGAATCGGGTGCCGCCGCAGACTGGTTCGGTCGCATGGTCGCAGCCCAGGGCGGGCCCGCCGATTTTGTTGACCGCTGGCCCGACCGCCTGCCCGCGGCCACCGTGATCCGCGAGGTGCCCAACCTGACCCGCGGCTTTGTGACCGCCATTGACGGCCAATCGCTTGGCCTGACCGTTGTGCGGCTTGGCGGTGGCCGCCAACGCGAGGGCGACAAACTGAATCTGTCGGTCGGCCTGTCCGACCTTGCCGGCATCGGCGAAGATATTGGCGCGGGCGACCCATTGTGCCTGGTGCACGCCGCGACCGAGGCCATGGCCGACGAGGCCGTCCGCGCCGTGCAAGCGGCCTATGTCATGGGCGACGCCGAGCCGCCCGAGCCCCCTCTGATCCTGCGGAGAATCGCGTGACCCGCGCCTTTCTGATCGTGATGGATTCGGTCGGCTGCGGTGGGGCACCCGATGCGGCCGCTTTCGGCGATGCGGGCGCCAATACCTTGGGTCACATCCTGCGCGCCTGTGCTGCGGGCCAGGCCAATACCGGCCGCAACGGACCCTTGCATCTGCCAAACCTTGACGCAATCGGCCTTGGTGCCGCCATACGCCTTGCCTCGGCGGCGCAAACGCCCGGCTTGGAGGCTGAACCGACTGGCCGCTGGGGTGCCGCCACCGAAGTGTCACGCGGCAAGGACACGCCGTCCGGCCATTGGGAGCTTGCCGGTGTGCCGGTGCCGTGGGACTGGACCTATTTCCCCGATACCATACCCACCTTTCCCGCCGACCTGACCGCCCTGACCTGTCAACTGGCTGGAACGGCGGGGATATTGGGCAACTGCCATGGGTCCGGCATCCCCATCATTGCCAAACATTTCGCCGAGCATGTCCGCACGGGCTGGCCGATCTGCTACACCTCGGCGGACAGCGTCTTTCAGATCGCCGCACATGAGCAGACCTTTGGTCTGGAACGCCTGCTGAAACTGTGCGCCGACCTTGCCCCACATCTGCATGCGATGAAGGTGGGCCGTGTCATCGCCAGACCTTTCATCGGGACTCAAGACAACTTCCGACGCACCGCCAACCGCCACGACTTTGCCATCGCCCCGCCCGCCCCTACGCTGCTGGACTGGGTGCAGGATGCCGGCCGCACCACCCATGCCATCGGCAAGATCGGCGACATCTTTTCGATGCAGGGGATCAGCG
Organism: Alphaproteobacteria bacterium; assembly: GCA_037127855.1. Lineage (GTDB taxonomy): Bacteria > Pseudomonadota > Alphaproteobacteria > Rhodobacterales > Rhodobacteraceae > Stagnihabitans. The sequence goes on along the minus strand of JBAXXO010000027.1, from coordinate 493 downwards.
CCCTGCACATAGGCAAGATGGACGCAGAGCTTTTCGATCACCTGGACCGGCTGGCAGATCAAGCCGAGCCGGGTTCCTTGACCTTTGCGAACTTTGTCGAGTTCGATACGCTTTATGGCCACCCGCGCGACGTGGCGGGATATGCCCGTGCGCTGGAATGGTTTGACGGCCGCGCCGGTGCCTTTCTGGCCAAACTGCGCCACGGCGACCTTGCCATCTTTACCGCCGACCATGGCAATGACCCCACTTGGCCCGGCACCGAACATACGCGCGAACGGGTGCCGGTGATCTGCTACGGCGCAGGCAAGGGCAGCCTCGGCCTGTGCGCCTTTACCGATGTGGCCGCCAGCATCGCGGCATATCTGAACGTGCCATCGCACGGAACCGGGGTCAGCTTTCTGTGAAACCGAAAATCGAACTTCACCTGCATCTGGAGGGTGCCGCACCCCCCGCCTTTATCCGCGGCCTTGCCCGCAAAAAGCACATGGACCTG
>JBAXXO010000026.1:0-18791 GCA_037127855.1 Alphaproteobacteria bacterium | reverse complement strand
CAACCTGCTGCACAAGCACAATTGCTACGGGCTGGCCAGCCTTGCCAATCTTGACAAATTGCCGGCAAAGGGCGCCATCCTGATCGCCGCCCCGTTGAAGATTCAAAGCGGCACGGGCTCGCCAATCCGCGCCCTTGCCCTCGTCCCGCGCTAAGCCTTTCATTTTGGAACAAATATTCCACAGGGGGTAGCAACTTTGCCCATATCGGGCAAAGTTGCTTTGGGGGATGTGAAATCCCCCTGCACCGCCAGCACCAAGAGAATCCCATGGCCGAACGTTCCTTTACAGCCGAAATTGCCGATCTGCGTCTTGGCGCGGGTGCCACGTTCACCGGCGAAGGCATTATGGCGCTGACCAAGGCATTGCTGGAAAATGGCGTGGGCTATGTTGGGGGCTATCAGGGGGCACCAATCTCGCATCTGATGGATGTGCTGGCGGATGCCGAGGGGTTGCTGACCGAACTGGGCATCCGGTTCGAGGCCAGCGCGAATGAGGCGGCCGCGGCTGCGATGCTCGCGGCGTCGGTGCATTATCCGATCCGGGGGGCCGTGACCTTCAAGGGGCCGGTGGGGGTCAATGTGGCATCGGATGCCCTTGCCAACCTGGCCTCTTCGGGTGTCACAGGCGGGGCCTTGGTGATCGTAGGCGAGGATTACGGCGAAGGCTCTTCGATCATGCAAGAGCGCAGCCATGCCTTTGCCATGAAGTCGCAGTTCTGGCTGCTGGACCCGCGCCCCAACCTGCCCTCGATCGTCAAGGCCGTTGGGGATGGTTTCGCGCTGTCCGAGGCGTCGAACACGCCGGTGATGCTGATCGTGCGCATTCGGTCATGTCATGTGACCGGAACGTTCACGGCGCGTGACAATCAGCGGCCCGCATTGTCGGTGCGTGACGCTTTGAGCCGTCCGCGCAGCGATTTCAACCGCGTGGTCTTGCCGCCGATGTCCTTTGTGCATGAGCAGGACAAGATCGTGAACCGCCTGCCTGGCGCACTGCGACATATCGTCGAACACGGCTTGAACGAGCAGTTCGGGCCAAGCGGGGCGGTGATCGGATTGGTGGTGCAAGGCGGGATGTACAACGGCACGATTCGTGCGCTGCAGAGGTTGGGTCTGGCGGATGTATCGGGCGACACGCAGGTGCCGATCTACGTGTTGAATGTGACGTATCCGCTGCATGGCCCAGAATTTCTGGGCTTTGCCGAGGGGAAACAGGATATTCTGGTCATTGAAGAAGGCCAGCCCGACTTTATCGAGCAGGCCCTTGCGGCCACATTGTACCGGGCCGGCGCGAAGGTAAAGCTGCATGGCAAGGGCGTTTTTCCCATGGCAGGGGAATATACCGGCACGGTGATGATGCAGGGCATCGAGGCCTTTTTGAAAGCGGCGGTCCCGCAGATGCTGCCTGCCGTGATCCGCGCCCCGAACCACGACCGCCCGGCTGTTCCCGACCTGTCCAGAACGGTGCCGATCCGTCCGCCGGGCTTTTGCACCGGTTGTCCCGAACGCCCGATCTTTGCGGCGCTGAAACTGGTGGAAAAGGAGCTTGGCAAACACCAGATCGCGGCGGATATCGGCTGCCATCTGTTCGGGGCCTTGCCGCCGTTCGAGATGGGGGGGGCAACGATGGGCTATGGTCTTGGGCCGGCCGCCAATGGGGCCTTTGATGGAGGGATAGCGGGTGGGGCCGAAAAACGTCCGATCGCCATTATTGGGGATGGTGGGTTTTGGCATAACGGCTTGTCCTCCTCGTTCACCAATATGGCGTTCAACAAATCGGATGGTGTGGCACTGGTGGTGGACAATTTCTATTCAGCGGCGACGGGGGGGCAGGATGTCATGTCCTCGCGGGCGGTCAACAGCACCAAGGCCACGAAAAACCCCATCTCGCAGGCGTTACAGGGCATCGGCATCAAATGGGTGCGTCAGGTCAACACTACCTATGACGTGGGGCATCTGCGAGATGTGCTGCGCGAGGCGCTGACCACCAAGGCTGAGGGGCCCAAGGTCATCGTCGCCTCGTCCGAATGCATGTTGAACAAGGAACGGCGCGAAAAGCCGCTGCGCCTGCGGGCCATCGCCGCGGGCCGCCGGGTCGAGGTGCCGCGCTTTGGTGTTGATGAGGATATCTGCACGGGCGATCATGCCTGCATTCGGCTGTCGGGCTGCCCGTCATTGTCACTCAAGCGGTTGGATGACCCGTTGCGCGATGATCCGGTGGCCAGCATCGATCAATCCTGTGTCGGCTGTGGCAATTGCGGTGAGGTGGCGGATGCCGCGGTGCTGTGCCCAAGCTTTTACCGCGCCGACATCATCCACAATCCCGGGCGATGGGAGCGGGGGGTGGCCGCATTGCGCGCCACTGTGAGACAGTGGCTGCAAAAGCGTCGGATGGCGCGCAGCCTGACCTTTGAGGCAACGTGACCGACGGCGCCGTGATCAAGCTGGCCATACTGGCCGTCGGCGGTCAAGGTGGCGGTGTGCTGACCGGCTGGATCGAGGCCTTGGCCCGTGCCAGTGGCTATGTGGTACAGGCGACATCTGTGGCAGGTGTCGCGCAAAGGACGGGTGCGACGATCTATTATGTCGAGATGTCGCGGGCGTCTCGCCCGGTTCTGGCCCTGATGCCCGCTGCCGGGGATGTGGACATCATGATCACGGCCGAGATGATGGAGGCGGGACGTGCGATCCTGCGCGGGTTTGTCACGCCGGACCGGACCACGCTGATCACTTCGACCCACCGCGCCCTTGCGGTGAGCGAAAAGGTCCAGCCCGGTGACGGCATCGCCAATGCCGATGAGGTGATGGCCGCCGCACAGATTGCTGCCCGGCGCCTGATCGCAGCAGATTTCAACGCGGTCGCCCTTGAGGCGGGGTCGGTGATTTCGGCGGCGCTGTTTGGGGCTTTGGCGGCGTCGGGTGCGCTGCCCTTTGCGATCACCGCTTATGAAGACGCGATCCGTGGCGGTGGCAAGGGAGCCGAGGCCAGTTTGCAAGCGTTTCATGCCGGGCATGCCGCCGCCTTGACGGAAGTGGTGCCTGCCAAGGTTTTCGCATCGCCGAGATTTATTGCCAAGGGGCCCGCTGGTCTGATGCGCCAATGGCATGACCTGCAAGCCCGTGTCGGTGATCTGCCGACACCAGTTCAGGCCATGGCCATGACCGGCCTGTGCAAGGTGGTCGAGTTTCAGGACCCGGCTTATGGTGCCGAATATCTGGATCGTCTGGTCGCGCTGCTAAGACTGGACCATGCGGATAAGTCCTATGCCCTGACCGAGCAGGCCGCAAAGTATCTGGCCAATGCCATGGCCTATGATGATGTCATCCGGGTTGCCGATCTGAAATCCCGTGCTGCCCGCGTGACCCGGATTGGCGCCGAAATGGGCTTGGGCGCGGGCAAGGTGATGCAGGTGACAGACTACTTTCACCCGCGGGCCGAAGAGGTTATCGGGCTTTTGCCGCATCGGCTGGGCCGCCGGATTGCGGCCTCGCCGACATGGTCTCGCCGGATTGGCCGATGGTTCGATCGGGGCTGGCATCTGCGGTCGGATGGGCTGACGGCCTTTGTCATGTTGTACCTGATCGGCGGCCAGGCATGGCGTCGCAGGCGTACCTTTCGTCATGCGCAAGAACTGGCGCATCTGGAACATTGGCTGGCCTTGGCCTGCGCCTATCTGCCGCGTGATTACGACTTGGCGGTCGAAGTCATACGGTGTCGCCGCCTGATCAAGGGCTATTCCGACACCCATGCGCGGGGACTGTCGAAATATGATCTGGTCTTGCAAGGGGCGGCGCAGGTGGCGGGCCGCCCAGATGCCGCAGACTGGGTGCGCCGCCTGCGCGACGCGGCCTTGCTGGACGAAGAGGGCAAGGCGCTGGCCGGTGCCCTGAAAACCATCCAAAGCTTTGCAGGACGGAATTGAAACCGGGAACAAGCCGATGACAGATATGCTGACCACGCGTCGCAACCATGCTGCCGCCATCGCCCGAAAGGCGGGTCTTGGCGCGCTGGCCTTCGTGCCAGGGGCGAATTTCGCCTATCTGACGGGTCTGCAGTTTCACCTAATGGAGCGGCCGACGCTGCTGTTTGTCACGGATGAGGCCGAGGTCGTGGCGATCATGCCGGAACTGGAGCGGCAGAAGTGGTCGCAAACCTTTCCCGCGGCGCGAACCTTTTATTGGCAGGATGCTGACGGCTATGCCGGGGCCTTTCAAGAGGCCGGCGCAGCCCTGCAAGGCAAGACGATCGGCGTTGAAGGCATTCGAATGCGGGTCTTTGAGGGCGATGCCCTGCGGCGGAGCTTTGCGCAAGGCGCGGTCATTGATGCGGACATTGCCTTGATTGATCTGCGTCTGGAAAAATCGCCGGACGAGATTGCCGCCTTGCAGCAGGCCATTGACATCAGTGAGGTCGCCCTGTCCGAGGTGCTGGATATGATCCGTTCTGGCATGACCGAGCGTTTCATCGCGGCGCAGCTGAAACTGCGGATGTTGTCGAACGGGGCCGAAGGGTTTTCGTTTGATCCGATCGTTCTTGTTGCGGGAAATGCGGCCAACCCGCATGGAGTACCCGGGGACCGGCCGCTGATGGCGGGGGATGCGCTGCTGATCGACTATGGCGCAAACTTTGGCGGCTTTCATGCCGATATCACGCGCACCTTCTTTTGCGGTCATGTCAGCGACGACCACGCCGCCATTTATGCGACGGTTCTGGCCGCCAATGCCAAGGGGCGCGACGTGGCGGGGCCACAGGTCACGGCGCATGAACTGGATCAGGCGGTGACGGGGGTACTGGCGGCCTCGGCCTACGGCGATCTTATCGTTCACAAGACGGGGCATGGCTTGGGCATGGACATTCACGAGGCGCCTCAGATCATGCACGGCAATCACCGTTTGCTGGTGTCGGGAACGGTTTTTACCATCGAGCCTGGCCTGTACCGCCCGAGCGAAATCGGCGTGCGGATCGAAGATGATGTTGTCATAGAGACCTGCGGGGCGCGGTCTTTGACACGATTCGCGCGTGACCTGACGGTGATCGGCATGTAAGGGATGGGCCGGTTGCACAGATGGATCTGGCTCGGGCAGCCCATAAAGAGGGGTTTGTATCATGCGCGAGACGAGGCTGAACGTGGGCGTTCTGGGTTGTGGTCCGATCGCGCAGGCGGGTCATTTCGAAAGCTGCACCAAGGCGCGGAATGCCCGGCTTTTTGCGATCTGCGATGTGGCGACCGACCTGCGCGACCGTATGGCTGCGACCCACGCGCCTGAAAAATCCTATGGCGATTACGCGCAGATGCTGTCCGATCCCGATCTGGATGCTGTGATCATCGCCACATCGGATGCTTTCCATGTTGAGGCCTCGGTCATGGCACTTGAGGCGGGCAAGCATGTGCTGTGTGAAAAGCCGCTGGCCATGGGGCTGGAAGAATCGCTGGACCTGGAAGCCGTTGTTGCCCGGGCCGGTAAAGTGTTTCAGGTAGGTCACATGAAACGCTACGACCTGGGGTTGCAAGAAGCCAAGCGGTTCATTGACAGCGAGATGGGCGCGATGATCGCGTTGAAAGCATGGTATTGTGACAGTACGCACCGCTATGCCGTGACCGATGCCGTGCAGCCGCTGATCGTGAAATCGGCCAACGCGCGCAAGCCGGCCGAGGACCCAAAGGCCGATCTGGAACGCTATTACATGCTGGCCCATGGCAGCCATCTACTTGATACAGCGCGCTATTTTGGCGGCGAGATCGTCGCCGTGCAGGCAAGGCTGTCGCGTGACAAGGGCATGTATTGCTGGTTTGTCGATGTCGAATTTGCCAGCGGCACGCTGGGCCATCTGGACCTGACGGTTGCCGTGAGAATGGACTGGCATGAGGGTTTTCAAATCTATGGCCAGAACGGATCGGTTGTGGGTAAGACCTATAATCCGTGGCTTTATAAATCGTCTGAGGTTGACATTTTCCGGGAGAGCGACGGGGCAAGTTATCGTCCGCTGGGTGCCGATGGCCATTTTTATCGCCGTCAGTTGGAGGGGTTTGCCGATTGTGTGCTGAATGGCCAAGCGCAAAACGGTGCCGGGATTGCGGATGGTGTGGCCTCGGTTCGCGCGATGTTGGCCATTGCGCGGTCGGTCGCGACAAGTACGTGGGTGCGGCTGATTGACATCGAAGGGCGTCTGTGATGCAGGTCGGGATCTTCGCCAAAACGTTTGCCGGAAAAGATCCGCTGACGGTGCTGAAGGCGGCAGGGGCGGCGGGGTTTCACGGCGTAGCCTATAACATGGCCTGTTCGGGTCTGCAGCCGATGCCGGATGAGATCACGCAAGTGCAGATTGCCGCCATAGTGGCTGCGTGCCGTGAGACGGGTCTGGCAATCCAATCCTTGTCGGGGACCTATAACATGATCCATCCTGACCCGCAGGTTCGCGCCCTTGGCCATCGGCGGCTGGCCGTGCTGGCCGCTGCTGCACGGCCTATAGGGACCACGCTGATCACGCTGTGCACCGGCACACGCGACGCCCGTGACCAGTGGAACCACCATCCGGACAATTCAAGCCCTGAGGCTTGGGTGGACTTGCTGAAAAGCTTTGATGTCGCGGTGCAAATTGCTGAAAAACATAATATCTTTCTGGGCGTTGAGCCGGAGCTTGCCAATGTGGTGAACAGCGCCGCTGCGGCGAAGCGGTTGATCGATGAGTTGCAGTCGGAACGCATCCGCATCGTGCTGGACCCCGCCAATCTGTTTGAAACCTCGCCCGAGCCAGACCGGATTGTCGCGCAGGCTGTCGATCTTGTCGCCCCACATATCGCGATGGCCCATGCCAAAGACCGCGACCGGATGGGCAGATTTGCAACTGCGGGCAAGGGGGTCGTGAATTTTCCGCATTTTCTGACCTGTTTGCGGCAAGTGGGTTTTGACGGGCCGCTGGTGACCCATGGCCTGACGGCGGACGAGGCGCCGCAGGTCGCCACTTGGCTGAAGGGTCTGCTGTGATGAGGGTACCCAGCCCGGTGGGCCCTTTGCGAGCTGAAGTGATCGGCAGTGGGCCGATCGTGGTGCTGCAACACGGCCTGTGCGGGGACATTCGCCAACCACAAGAGGTGTTTCCAAGGGATCAAGGCTTTACACACGCGGCGCTGAACTGTCGTGGCCATGGTGACAGCCCGGCGGGCGATCTGAGCGCGCTGACCCTTGCGCATTTTACCGATGACCTGGCGCAGATGATCGACCTTTTGCCTCAAAGGCCCATTGCTGTCGGTGGCATCTCGATGGGGGCGGCGATGGCGCTGCGGCTGGCGGTGACACGGCCTGATCTGGTGCTGGCGCTGATCCTGTCGCGCCCGGCTTGGGTGACCGGTGATGCCCCGGCCAACATGCAGCCGAATGCGCTTGCCGGGCAGATGCTGGCCGAGGGGGTGGACGCCTTCGATCAGACGACGACCGCGCGGACCCTTGCCGAAACGGCGCCGGACAATCTGGCCTCGCTCAGGTCGTTCTTTGTGCGGCCAGATCCTGTCGTGACCAAGGCGTTGTTGACCCGCATTTCAGCGGATGGTCCGGGTGTGTCCGAGCAGGATCTGCGACACATGACCATTCCCACACTGATCATGGGCAGCGCCGAGGATGTGGTGCATCCGATGGCACATGCGACTGAGTTGTCGCGCCTGATCCCGGGCGCGCTTTTGGTCGAACTGCCCCCCAAGGGCCGCAACAAGGCTGCACATGTTGCGGCCTGTCAGGCAGCCATATTGCATTTCCTGAAAGGACTGACCGATGCGCCCCAAATCTGACTGGCTTGACGCTTTGCCAAGAACCCATTGTCTGGCGGAATTTTCGCTGTGGTCGGCCAATCTTATTGGTCTTGAGGATGATCTGACCCGGGTTGGCAACCGTGCCGATATCTATCACATCGACGTCGCAGATGGGGCCTTTGCGCCCAGCCTGCTGTTCTTTCCCGATCTTGTGGCAGCCTTGCGGAAAAAGACGGCCATCCCGTTTCATATCCATCTGATGTGCGCGGATGTGGTGCTGTTGTCGCAGGTCGACCAGTTTGCAGAGGCCGGGGCAGATATGATCTCGGTCCATGTGGAAAACACCAATGCCGCCGAGGCGATTGCGCGGATCAAGCATTACGGCTTGAAAGCGGGGGCGGTTTTACGGGTGGAAACCCCGGTTGAGGCCGCGCAGCCGTTGATGGACAGCCTTGATATCCTAACGTTGCTGGGCACGAAGATTGGTGTCAAAGGGCAAGGACTGGACCCTGCGGCGACGGGGCGTCTGGGTCAGGCCAAGGCTTTGATCGCCGGACGGGGCGTGTCGGGCCGTTGCATTTTGGCGGCGGATGGTGGAATCCGGCTGGAAACCGTGCCCTTGCTGGTTGCGGCGGGGGCGCAAACGGTTGTCATGGGCTCTTTGGCCTATGGGGCGCCCGATCTGGCGGCGCGCATGCAGTGGCTGCAGGGGCTGCGCTGAATGGAAGACAGGCTTACGCTTGGCATCGACATCGGGGGCACACGGATCAGGGCCGGTCTGGTGGCTGAGCATGGCAGTTTGCTGACGCGGGCCGAGGGGGTGACGCCTGCCCGCGCCTCGGGCGAGGCGGTGGTACAGGTCGTGGCGCAGGTGGTCGAGGCGGCGATTCGGGGTCACGACCGGGCGCAGATCATGGCTGTGGGGGTTGGCGCGCCGGGACCGTTGGATGCCATGCGCGGGATTGCCCAGGCCACGCCGACGATCGAAGGGTTTCGCGAATTTCCGATCCGTGACCGGATTGCCGAGGCGACGCAGTTGCCGACCTTTCTGGACCATGACGGCCATGCCGCGGCCTTTGGCGAGTGGAAGCATGGCGCGGGGCGGGGCTATGACAACATGGTTTTCGTCACGATCAGCACGGGCATCGGTGGCGGCGCCATTGTGGACGGGCGATTGCAGCGCGGGCGTCGGGGGCAGGCGGCGCATGTTGGGCATATGACATTGTTGCCGGATGGGCCGATCTGTAATTGCGGTAATCGCGGCTGTTGGGAGGCGCTTGCCGCTGGCCCCACTTTTGCCCAAGCCGCGCACTCGGCGGGCTTTGCCGATGGGTCGGCGGCCTTTGCTGCCGCAGCAACTGGCGATGTCAGGGCCCGGTCGGTGGTGGACGCGCAGGCAAGGTGGTTGGCGATCGGGATGGCCAATCTGGCGCATGTCTACAGCCCGCAGATCCTGATCCTTGGAGGTGGGGTGATGGCGGGACTGGAGCAGATGCGCCCAGAGATTGCCCGCGAGTTTGCGGCCCGGGTGATGGCACCGTTTCGGGACATCCCTTTCGTCAGAGCTGCATTGCTGGACAATGCCGGGTTGATCGGCGCGGCGGCATTGGGGCGAGAGCAGGCCATCGCAGCGGGCCTTGGGTGAAGTTGCGACCCACATCTCAGAGTTTGCATGAGATTTATAGTTTAAATTATTGTTATATATAATAAAAATACAAAAATCAATATTTGGGTGCAAGACGGCTTGGCTTGCGGATTCTCACCGAAGGGTTTCAGGAATCGAGGACCATGACTGCATCGATGGGTGCATGTTGATGGAGTCTAGATAGATGCTGCCATAAGACAGGTCCAGGGCCTTGAACTTTTCGCGGAACCCCGCCACGTAAAAGGTAAAATCGGAAGGGCTGAACTGATCGGTGGACAAGCCTTTGAAGTTGCGTGGTGCCAATGTATTTGTGGCATAGACCCACAATTCGGCAGCACCGCGTACAAAGGCCGGGCGAAGGTCGGCGCGCAGGCCTTTGTAACACCAGTTGACCGTGTTGACATAGGATTGCAGCGCTGGACGGAAGTCGTTCCACCCCTCGGACACCCCGCGTTTCAGGACAATTCGAAACATTTCCAGCGAGTAGAAGGCACGTTCGTCGCCCTGTTTGATGTCTTGAGCCGGATGCTGGCGGTAGCCGTAAAACACGCCGTCCAGCATCGGCACGTCATTGACGCTTTGCAGGGTCAGCATTTGAAAGATCTGGTCATCAAAGGCGCGGATATGTTCGGGGAACCAGATGTTGCGGTTATCGAGAAAGTCGCGACGATATATGCGTCGCCAAATGGTGGGTTGGCCCTGCGTCAGCAGCCATGACGGCACCAGACAGCAGGTCTGGCTGCCAAAGTTGTGACGTTTGGCATGGATGATTTCGGGGATATGGCTTTCATAGGAGGGCTGATAATGTCGTGACCCGTCGGGATCGTAGGTCAACAGGTCAAAGCCGCCCTGAACAATCTCGGCTCCGGTATGACGGGCCAGTTCCAAAAGGCCGCTGAACAGGCCGGCACCGGGGATGTCATCGGCGTCTACAAAGGTTAGATGAGTGGCGTCCGAATGCAGGCGCCCGAAATTGCGGGCCGAGGCGCAGCCGCCGTTCAGTTTGGACAAAAGCACAACACGGTCGTCATTGGCATAGAGGTCACGCACGACATCGCCTGAGCCGTCGGTGGAGCCATCGTCAACCACCAGCGCACGGATTTCGTCTGATCCGCCCCGCAAGATGCCATCCACGCAGTCCTGAATCCAGTGGCGCGAGTTGTACATGGCGACGATCACGTCCAGGCCGCAGCGGTGACCGGTCAGCGGCTTGGACCGCCGCAGCCGCAACAGGGGGTCGCCAGCCCGTGGAAGCCATGTCTGTCTTAAGCCTTTGGCTTTGCCATACACGAGATCAGAGGCAAGATGCGTCCAAGCTTCACCTATGACATGATCCAGCGAGGCATCGCGCAAACCGGTTAGAACCTCGGTTTCTGCAAAGGGGGTGGTCAGTTTGACCAAGGCGGGCTTCAGGACGGTCAAGGCGGCAGAGGGCAGACCGCGATAGTGGCAGAGCTCGAAGTCGTCGGACGTGACCGGGCCGGCCTCGATCACGCCGCGCATATCGTTGTGGCGACGAAATGGGTGTTTAGGCAGCAGGTCAAGCACTGCGGCCATGTCACTCGGCGAAGCGGAGACGGAAAACCGCGACAGGATGGTCGTGATCTGGGTTAGATTGCTGGCATCGGAGCCCATTACCGCTGCGTTGACAGGGATGACGTTGGTCAGGTCATGGGCAAGGATGTTTTTCGAGAGGGCGGCAAATGCCTCGGGTTCGGGCTCGAAGGCCCAGATGGTCCAGCCGGGAAAGGCCGCCGCAAAAGGGATGGTGAAACAGCCATAACCGGCGCCAAGATCCAGCGCCGTGCCGGTCGGGGCAAGGGTTTGAGCAGCAAGGGCAGGTTCGTAGATCGAACGCAGACGCCAATAGCTGTCATCGCGCAAATAGGTGTCTGACGTTACGGCAAGGACCAGCTTTTGGCCAAAGGCGCGCACGGTCAGCGGGGCGAGGGGTTTGGGCGCCTGCTTTGTCGTTTCGCTGGCAAATGGCCCCGCTACGGGTTTGTCATGCGGCATCGAGCAAACCCCTTAGATAGGCCTTGATCTGGTCGAGCGTACCCACATCTGGCGGCAGATTGGTCGGAAAGTTCAGATATAGTGGATCAATTGACATCAGCAGCGCGCGGACGGTCTGGTGAAAGGCGGCACGGTGTTGGTGGCCGATGCTATCGCCGCACCACGACACGAGGCGCAGGCAGGAAATCAGGACGGCAGTTCGTATGGCCGGGTCATGAAACTCGAGCGACCGGGCAAAGCGTTCGAGGGTCAGTTTGGTGACGGCAATGGCGTCAAAACGGCGGTCGCCGGCGGTTGCCGTGATCTGGGGCCGCATGTAGCGGCGGAAATAGGTAAAGCAGGGCGCATTGATGAAAGAGACAGAGGCCGCCTGCGACAAGAGGTTGGTGTGGAAATATACATCCTCGAAGAAATGCCCGTTTGGAAAGGTGATGCCGGAGTTGCGCAGGAAGGATGTACGAATGGCCTTGTTGGCCGACTGCGGCTCGATTCTTTGCATCAGGGGGCGGGCACGCGGGAAATCGGGGTGTTGGCGGGACAGATGGCCAGAGGGACACAGGCCTTCGAGTTGAAAAAACAGGCTGTCATCGTAAAAGCCGGCAAAATCGCCGCGAACCTCGGACAGGCTGCCACGGCACAGGATCAGATCGGGGGTATCGCGGTCGATCACCTCGGCAATCGCGGCGAAGGACCAGTTGGGGCGGACATCGTCGGAATCCAGAAAGCAGACATAGTCGCCGCTGATATGGGCAAAGGCCTTGTTGCGGGCGCTTGACAGACCGTCATTGGCCTGACGTATCACCTGAATGCGCGGATCTTTGAGGCCCTGCAGGATCAGACAGGTGTCGTCGGTCGAGCCGTCGTCGACGATAAGATACTGAAAATCAACGTAACTTTGCATCAGAACGGAGTCGATTGCCGTCAGCGCGGTCTTGCCATCATTGAAAGTCGTGGTGATGCATGTCAGCTTTGGCATGGTCTTGTCCCAAACATTCGCGGTCCGAACTCCACACAGCGCAGGTGCAATACAGCGCGGGCCAAATGTCCTGCGCGGTTTGGGTTCTTTAGCGAGATGCTGGACCAAGGTCGATGGGGATTCGCCGTTTTGCGGGTTCTTTCGGCGGTGATCAGGGCCGATTTGCAGCGAAATCGACGTTTTCCGGTCGCGGTTCCCGATTTTGCGACGCGTTGGCGGGTGGGCCGATGGGCGTTTGGCTAACTGGGGTTAACAAAGTGTCCATGACCTACAAACCCTCTACATTGCGCCTACAATGCCTCTATGCCCTGTGCAGGCCAGTCGGAGGGCGATTTCGCCGTTCAGGGGCCCTTCGCCGCCGCCTTTTCGCGTCTGCCGAACCGTGTTTCCCAAAAATCGCATTCCATGGCCGCGCGTCGTGCAGGAGTGTCATGCACGACGCCCGACAGGTCCAGCGGATGCCCGGTTGGCTTGGTTCACACGCAAGCAGATTGCTTCGGCGGTCGGCATGTCACCGGGCACGGTATCGCGGGTTCTTGAACTTTGACGACATCTTGTCAGTGACGGCCCAGACCCGCGCCGCGATCAGCGAGACGGCCGGGGCGCTGAGTTTCGCCACGCCGCGCAACGGAAGCCCCAATGCAACGACGGCGACCAAGGTGGCGCTGGCGCATTTTCTGGCACCCGATCAGGCGCTGGCCAATGACATGCCCCAAGACGCAGAGATCAACTCGGTCCATGCCGACCGCGCCCTTGCCATGCGCAAGCGGTTGGACCGTTGTTCCGCCGATCCGGCGGACCTGCTTTACCCGATCAAGGCCTACAAACTGTATCAACCCTGCGGGTTCAAGCCCGAGGCCCCGGATGACGACCGCTATCCTTTGGCGCGCAAGACAAAGTGCCTCTCGGTCACGTTGAACCCCGGCGCGTTGATCATCCAGCCCGCAGGCTGGTTCCATCAGGTCTATGCGCTGGACAGTCCGAACATGTCGGTCAGCTATTTCTGGCGCTATTGACGCGAACCAAGTTTCCCGCGACGGTTGTTTGCGGGGGGTGGGTGAGGGAAGGGTTCAGCTTCCCCCACCCGATTGAGCCGCCGGGCAGACCCGGCAAACCTTTGTAACACAACCCGACCGCATCAGGAAGGATGGACAGAAATGTCCGCATGCAACGTAAGGGCGATCAGCGATCCGTATGGTAAAGTCACTTTGGTGGCGGTGGAGGAGGCGGTGGTGGTGGTGGCAGTTGGGCAGCTTGTACTTGAGCCGCTGCCGTCGCATGTGGCGCAAGTCCCTATCTTGCGGCCGCAATTCCTGCCGCAACTGTTCTGACGGCTGCTGCCAAAGTTTTAGCGACTGGTATTGCTATTGTGACCTGCTCGATCACTACCGATCCAATCGTTAAGCGAGTAACAAGCTGAACATACGCCTAATTCATCACCAAAAGCCTTACCCCAACTGGGGTATGGCACAGCCGCAATGTGGAGTAAGCAATGAAGTATAGCGGTGCAATCTTGGCAGTTATCGTAGGCACGGTCCTTGTCACCGTGCTTCGCGGAAGATTTCCTGAAGCCGACAGTGCCTTTTTGGCGTTCATTGACCAAAACCTAGTTTCGGTTTTCGCGACATTATCTGCGTTCTTCGCTTATTGCAGCTACTTGCTATGGCGGCATCAGAAATCTGCCTCAAATGACCGCAAGCCTGACCATTCGTGAACAACTTCGGAGACCTTCAAGAAATGTGTTTTCTTGGCTGCAACACTTGTTACGCAAAAAGACAAAGATGCGCTTACAAATTCCATCAAGAAGCCGCAAGAGTCGCTTTCCAATTCAGGTGATGGTTGCGATTGCTGTCGCGGTTACCGTGCTTGCCTCGGCCTATAGGCCCGATTACGGGCGGATCAGGATCGCCAATGTGGCGGCCAGGCTGCCGGCGATCCTGGTGCTCTTTCTTCGCCAGCGTCGTTTCGTGGCGTGTATGCTGGGCGCTGTCCACCAGGTTATCTGGCACAAGAGGATTCTGACATGACCAAGACCGACTTCAATGACAACTGGCTGTTCGAGGGCCGGGACAGGGTGCGTCTGCCGCACAATGCTGTGGAGCTGCCGTTTTCCTATTTCGACGAAAAGCTGTACCAACGGGAATTCACCTATGAAAAGACCTTTGACGCCGATCCGGCATGGGCCGGGCGTGAGGTTTCGGTGGTGTTTGAGGGTGCGATGGCAAATGCGCAGGTGTCGTTGAACGGGGCGTTGCTGGTGCGGCACAAGGATGGCTATACGCCGTTCGAGGCGCGGTTGACGGGGTTGCTGTTGCCCCATGGCAACCGGCTGACGGTGGTGATTGACGGGGCGGAAAACCCCGAGATTCCGCCCTTTGGCGGGGCGATTGACTATCTGACTTATGCCGGGATTTACCGTGAGGTCTGGATCAAGACCAGTGCTGCGGTTTCCATCGGTCTGACCAAGATCGAGACGCCGGTTGTGCTGGCGGCGGAAAAGTCGGTGACCATTGTCACCGCGCTGAATAATCCGCAGGGCCTGTCGGTGTCGGGCACGCTGACCGCCACTTTGCGCGATGCGCGGGGTGTGGTTGTGGGCAGCACGACGGTGGCCGCCGGGGTGGGCAGCCTGTCGCTGACCGGGTTGAAGGGGATTGCGCTGTGGGACATCACCGCGCCGGTTCTGTACACGGTGGAACTGTTGCTGGAGACGCCGCATGGCGTTGATGTGACCCAAACCCGGATCGGGTTTCGCGAGGTGGCCTTTACCGCCGAGGGGTTTGCGCTGAACGGGCAGGCGATCAAGCTGCGCGGGTTGAACCGGCATCAAAGCTTTCCCTATGTCGGCTATGCCTTGGGCCGGGCGGCGCAGGAGAAGGATGCCGAGATATTGAAGCATGAGTTGCGGGTGAATATGGTGCGCACCTCGCATTACCCGCAAAGCACGCATTTTCTGAACCGCTGTGACGAATTGGGTCTGTTGGTGTTCGAGGAGATACCCGGCTGGCAGCATATTGGCGGGCAGGTCTGGAAGGCCGAGGCGGTCGAGAATGTGCGGCGGATGATCCGGCGCGACTGGAACCATCCCTCGATCGTGATCTGGGGGGTGCGGATCAACGAAAGTCAGGATGATCACGAGCTTTACGTCCGGACCAATGCGGCGGCCAAGTCGCTGGATACGACGCGACCGACGGGCGGGGTGCGTTACATCACCGACAGCGAGTTGCTGGAGGATGTCTATACGATGAACGACTTTATCCTTGGCAACGAAGAGCAGGGCGGCAACCGGCCGCGCACTGCGCTGCGCCCCCAGCAAGAAGTGACGGGGTTGAAGCACAATGTGCCCTATATGATCACCGAATATGGCGGGCATATGTACCCCACCAAATCGAACGATCAAGAACAGCGGCAGGCCGAGCATGTGCTGCGCCATCTGGAGGTGATGAACGCCATGTATGGCGACCCGGCCATCGCGGGTTGCATCGGCTGGTGTGCCTTTGACTATAACACGCACAAGGATTTCGGTTCGGGCGACCGGCTGTGCCATCATGGGGTGATGGACATGTTCCGCGAGCCCAAATTCGCGGCCTTTGCCTATGCAAGCCAGTCGGATGTGTCCGAGGGTGTGGTGTTGAAGCCGGTGACGTTCTGGGCACGCGGCGAGCGCAATATCGGCGGCGTGCTGCCGCTGATGATCTTGACCAACTGCGATGAAGTCGAGTTGCGCTATGGCACCAACCCGCCCAAGCGGGTGGCAGTGGACCGGGCCCGCTTTCCGCATCTGCCGCATCCGCCGATCATTCTGGACCGGACCCATTTCACCGACAATGAATTGGGGCAGTGGGGCATGATGTGGGAGCATGGCGCGGTGACGGGGTTTGTCGATGGCAAGCCGGTGGCGACGGTGCGGTTTTTGGCGGATCAGATCGCGACCCGTTTGCAGGTCGAGCCGGATGCCATGACGCTGGCGCCGCATGAGGCGGTGCGCGTGATGGTGCGGGCGCTGGACCAGATCGGAAACAAGCTGCCATTCTTTCCCGAGCCGGTTGCCATCACTGTCAGCGGTGCGGGGCGGTTGATCGGGCCTGCGCTGGTGCCTTTGCGGGCCGGCGCGACCGGGTTCTGGGTGCAGGGGATGGGGCGCGGCGCAATCACGGTGCAGGTAGTCAGTGACCGTCTGGGGACACAGACCCTGACACTTGCTGCAGAGTAGAGGTGAGATGACCGCACTGACGCTGCGCGATGTGCGGAAATCTTATGGTGTGGTCGAGGTGATCAACGGGTCAACCTGGACATCACATCGGGCGAGTGCGTGGTGTTTGTCGGTCCATCCGGGTACGGCGTGGTCGCGCCGGTGATGCGCCGCTGACACGGTATGATGACCCCGGCAACCCGTTTGTCGCGGGCTTTATCGGCAGAACCAAGATGAACTTTCCAAAGCCTGTCTGGTCTCAATGGAAGCGAATATCGCTGCCTCTCGCCAAGGTTCGAACGCGCTTTTCGACTGGCATGTTGCCATGAAAACCAGACAGGCTCTCGTTAAGGAAAATCAGAGGTTTGGCGGGGGCTTTGGGTCAACTGTTAACAAGAGCTTAAGCGGTAGCACGATAATCCATTGATCCAGAACGTTTTTCTTGTTGACTTTGCGTCCGGGCCCATCTATACATTGTGACATGCTGGAAGAGGTGGGCAAGCGGCGCGGGGGTGACCCCGGGGCCGCTTTTTCTATGTCCGGCGGGCAAGCGAAAGGCGGGCTGTGCGGATATGAGCATCAATTTCGCCGCCGGTGAAAAGGCGCCGGTCGATGTACTGGCAACAACCGAAGCGGCACTGATGGACGCGGCAGAGGAACTGGCGCGGCTGATCGATCGGATCAAGGACGGAAAGTTTCAAGAAGCGAAGGCAACGCCCGATGCAGTCAAGTCGCTGCACCGGGCGCTGGAAGTTGTGGTTTTGGGGAAACGCGATGTTGAAAAACTCTGCAAGCAGGTTACCGGGACTGTCGGAGCCACCAGCCTCGACTTTGACGCCGCGCGCACTGAGATCGGGCGCAGGTTGGCTCGCCTCCGCGACGCAGGCCCAGGTTGACGAGTTTCTGGGGGGATTGAGCGACAACGCGCTGCTGTCGCTGCCGTGGATGTTCGAGTTCTGGGCCCTGCCGCATCAGATTGCACCCGAAGGCGCGTGGAAGACCTGGGTGATCATGGGGGGACGGGGGGCGGGCAAGACGCGCGCCGGGGCGGAATGGGTGCGCGCGCAGATCGAAGGCGCGGGGCCAGACGATGCGGGCGCGGCGCGGCGCGTGGCGCTGGTGGGCGAAACGGTTGATCAGGTGCGCGAAGTGATGATTTTTGGCGAAAGCGGGATTCTTGCCTGTTCCCCGCCGGACCGCCGCCCGGAATGGCAGGCGGGGCGCAAGCAACTGGTCTGGCCCAATGGCGCGGTGGCGCAGGTGTTTTCGGCCCATGAGCCGGACAGCCTGCGGGGTCCGCAGTTTGACGCGGCCTGGGTGGACGAGTTGGCCAAGTGGAAGAAGGGCCAGGAGAGCTGGGACCAGTTGCAATTCGCCCTGCGTCTGGGCGACAATCCGCGTCAGGTTGTGACGACGACACCGCAGAATGTCGGGGTGTTGAAGGCGATCTTGAAAAACCCCTCGACCGTGATGACCCATGCGCCGACCGAGGCGAACCGGGCCTATCTGGCAGCCTCGTTTCTGGAGGAGATGCAGGCGCGCTATGCCGGGACCGCGCTGGGCAAGCAGGAACTGGACGGGTTGTTGCTGGAGGCGCTGGAGGGCGCGATGTGGAGCCAGAGCGGGTTTGACGCCGTGCGGCTGGCCAAGGTGCCGCCTTTGACGCGCATCGTCGTGGCGGTTGACCCACCGGTGACCGGGCACAAGGGCAGTGATGAATGCGGCATCGTTGTGGTGGGCGCGTTCACCGAGGGGCCGCCGCAGGATTGGCGGGCGGTGGTGCTGGAGGATGCCAGCGTCGCGGGGGCCAGCCCTGACGAATGGGCGCGGGCGGCGATTGCGGCGATGGACCGGCACAAGGCGGACCGTCTGGTGGCCGAGGTCAATCAGGGCGGCGATCTGGTGGAAACCATGATCCGGCAGTTGGACCCGCTGGTGCCCTACCGCGGGGTACGGGCAACACGGGGCAAGGTGGTGCGGGCCGAGCCGGTGGCGGCCTTGTACCAACAGGGCCGGGTCGCGCATGTGCACGGACTGGACCGGCTGGAGGCGCAGATGTGCCTGATGACGCAGAAGGGCTATCAGGCCAAGGGGTCGCCCGACCGGGTGGACGCGCTGGTCTGGGCGCTGACCGATCTGGTGGTCGAGCCGGCGGAACACTATCGGCGGCCGCAGGTGCGGACCTTGTAGGTCGCGCGGGTGCCGGAGGCTCCCGCT
>JBAXXO010000025.1:0-19117 GCA_037127855.1 Alphaproteobacteria bacterium | reverse complement strand
TAGCCCAGGCGTTCCTGCGCTTGAGCATTTAGTGGAGGAATATCAGTCCAAATAGTTGAAAGCACCGTGCCCTTTTGTTCGTCGAGATATCGCTTGAAGCGTGGTCTCTTGCTGAAATCCAAGTCGCCTGACTTCGAACGTGGATACCAAATCAATCCGGCCTCATCGAGTTCAGCCATACGTTCCTTTGAGAAGCGCCATCCCATGGGAGGGCTTTCAAAGCCATTCCATTCGTACATCATGTTAGGGCGTGGCGATGGACTGAGAATTGAAGTCAATTGAAAATTGCGCCCGTTCTCATCGCGATTTGAGTAGTGCGACTCTTTGTATTCGTCGCTAAGGGGTTCGTAAGGCGTGTTCCAAGTAAAGTCCTTTCCTTTGGTCACAAAGAATATCTTGTCGGCAACCCGGCTCCATGTTTTGCTGTCACCGTGTACGCTCGTCCGCTTCCACGATATCTCGTTCTTGAAATTGCCCGCCCCAAACACCGCATCCAACAACACCTTCAGATAATGGCTCGCCGTCGGGTCACAATGCAGATACAGGCTGCCGGTCGGCTTCAACACCCGGTGCAACTCGATCAACCGCACCGCCATCATGGCCAGATAGGCCATCATGTCATTGTCGCCCAAAAATTGCCTGATCGCGCGCAGCATGGTGGCGGCGGCGGCATTGCGGCCCCGCACCACCTCGCCAAACGCCTCCTCGGCAGAATCGTTCCAATGCCATGTGTCGTCAAACGCCTCGATCTGCGCCGCCGAACTGGTGCCCGCAGGCCCTTTGAACAGCACATTATACGACGCATTCGAATTGAACGGCGGGTCCAGATAGATCAGGTCAACGCTTTCATCGCCGACAGACTCCCGCAGCACCCGCAAATTGTCGCCATAGTAAAGGTGGTTCATCCTACCCCCGTAGGGTGCGTGATTCACGCACCTTGACGCCCACCATCCCGCAGCATGGTTACCAAATCGTCAACCCCAATCCCCCTGGGGCCGGACAAAGCCCGACTTCACGGCCCCTTGCGCCCGAACAGCCGCGAAAACCACCCCCGCGTCCGGTCGCCCGCCGTCTGCACCGAGGCGACTGCAGGATCCACCATCCTCTCCCAGAACTGCAACCACATCCGACGCGCCATGAAAGCCACCAAGGCCAGCAGCCCCAGCAGGATGATATTCACCCAAGGAAAGATGCGCACATCCGGCCCCGCAACCGGGGTTATCTTGACCGCATTGGGATAGATCGATTCAAACGCGACGCGCCAACCATAATGCGTGACGCTGACCCATTTCGGCGCATCCGCGGTGGATTTCAAGTTAGACGCCTCGGCCTGCAGGTTCGAGCTGTCGAATTTCAGGTAGGGCGGCCAAAAGCCGGTATCCTCGTTGCGAAACACCTTCACCGACCCATCCGGATAGACGGTGTCGATAAACCGCACATCCCGCGCCGCCGTCGGCGAGGTTCCACTGTCTTGGCTGGCATAGAAATACTGGTTGATCGCCCCCAGCGGCGTCACACGGTTCGACGTGCCGGTGATCCGCACGATGTCATGCTGCGGCAGATTGTAATGCAAGAACAATCCCGCAAACAGCACCACCAGCCCCCAGATCGCCCATTTCAACTTACGCATGCTCGCCCCTAACGATAATTCACCACATAGATGACGGCCGCAAATGCCACGACCGGCAACACATATACCAAACCGATCAAGCGCTGTCGCAGCCTGTAACCATGCTCGGCCAAACCATCCGCAATATAGGCGTCGCGGTCCGCAGCCACATCCCCCGATCCCGGCGGAAAGGTGGCATCGAACTCCTTTTCCAGCCTCTCGCGCCGGACCGAGCGCGCATAGACCGAAAGCGCCAGATAAATCAGCGTGGCCACCACAAACCAGATCACCGCCAGTTCCAGATAAAGCAGCATCAGCCTTTCCCCATTTCCCGCATCAGCAAACCGCGCCGCCGCTCGACACCCTGCGCGCGGACCAGCCAGACCAAGGCCAGAATCGGACCATAAAGCAGTCCCATCGGCAAGGCCCGCTCAAAATACGCCCAGATGCCGGCCAGCAAATTGCCATTGATCTGACGGTACTGCCACGCCATCAAACCGGCCCCCGCCACCCAGACAAGCAAGGCGGTCACCAGCATGACGGCAGCCAACCGTCGCTGGGACAGGGTCTGCCGCGCCAAGAAAAGTGGCACCAGCACACACAACGCAATCAGCACCGCCAGCGGTACGATGCCATTTGTCGGCGTCAGCGACATCGCTGTCATCGGAACTACAGCTTGTCTGTGATCGGGCACTTGGCCAGATCGCCACCACAGGCCAGCAGGGTTGCCCCGCCCTGCTCGGTGACCGCACGACTGCGGTCAACGGGGCTGAACTCATGGGCGCAATACCCGGCAAGGCGGCGCTGCGGTGGCGGCTCGCGCCGACCGGAATGGGCGGCATGGGCGCGGGCGGTGACCATCTCGGTCCGGTAAAACTGGCATTTTGTCATCTTTGACCCTTTCAAGGGTGGGTGTTTGCACCAGCCTTACCTTAGACTGCGCTGAAATCCCATTGCAAAATCTGCGGCCAAAGTGGACGAAAAAAGTGGCGGAGCAATAGCTGGGGCTGGGTCACACTGGTATGTTGTCGATCAGCCGCACATCACCCAGCCATGCGGCGGCCAACAGCCGCAATGGACGGTCCGATCCTGCAACCGTGTCAACATGGGCCGCATCCGGCGCGACCAAATCGAGATTGGCCGCGTCCCGCAAGGCGACATATTCGACAAGGTCAAACCCCGCCGTCAGCAGCGCAGCCTTACAGTCCGCCAGAACCGACGCCGCATCCCCGCTCTCGTGTACTCGCACGGCGGCCTGCGTCATGGCCGCATGCAGCGCCGGCGCCACCGCCCGCGCCGCCGGGGTCAGCCGCGCATTGCGCGATGACATGGCCAGTCCGTCCGCCTCGCGCACAGTCTCACAGCCGACGATCCAGACCGGCAGATTCAGATCGCGCACCAGACGGTTGACGACACGCAATTGCTGCCAGTCTTTTTGCCCAAAATAGGCGCGGTCGGCCAGCGTCATGCCAAACAGCTTGGTCACCACGGTTGCCACCCCGTCGAAATGCCCCGGCCGCAAAGCCCCCTCCAACGGCCCTGCGACCCCCGCGACCGACACCGTGGTCACAAAGCCCGGCGGGTACACCTCTTCGACCAAGGGCGCAAAGATCGCGTCAACCCCGACGGTCGCCAACAGGGCCGCATCGGATGCCTCGGTGCGCGGATACTTTTTCAGGTCGGCCGGATTGTTGAACTGTATGGGATTGACGAAAATCGTCACGATAACCCTGTCACATTCTGCACGCGCGGCGCGGACAAGGCTCAGATGGCCCTCGTGCAAAGCACCCATGGTTGGAACAACGCCAACAATCTGCCCGGCTGCGCGCCAGCCACGGGCCATCTGCCGCATTTCGGCCACCGACCGCAGGATCGGCGTCACTTGGAAACCTTGGGCAAAATGTCTGGAAATCCATGCTCGGAACCGGGAAAGCGACGCGCGCGCACATCGGCGGCATAGGCGGCAATCGCCGCATCGGCAGCCATTGCCAATTCGGCGTAGCGCTTCACAAATTTCGGCCGGAACTCAGTGAACATCCCCAGCATGTCATCCACCACCAGCACTTGGCCGTCGCAGTCTTGACCAGCCCCGATGCCAATGGTTGGAATGGTAACTCGCTGCGTGATCCGTGCGGCAAGGCCGACAGGCACCTTTTCCAGCACCACCGAGAACGCCCCCGCCGCCTCGACCGCAAGCGCGTCTGCCATGACCCTTTCTGCCTCACCCTCGCGACCCACGACCTTGTATCCCCCCAGGGTGTTCACCGCCTGCGGGGTCAGCCCAATATGCGCCATCACTGGAACGCCGCGCCGGGTCAGAAAGGCAATGGTGTCTGCCATGTGCCCTCCACCCTCGATCTTGACCGCAGACGAACCGGTTTCCACCATCAGCCGTGCGGCATTTCGATAGGCCTGCTGCGGCCCCTCTTCATAGGATCCAAAGGGCATGTCGACCACGACCATGGCACGCGACACGCCGCGCACGACCGCGCGACCATGCAGAATCATCATCTCCAGCGTCACACCAAGGGTGCTGGGCAGGCCATGCAAGACCATGCCGACAGAATCACCGACCAGAACCATGTCACAATGGGCATCGACCAGTCGCGCCATGGGCGTGGTATAGGCAGTCAGCATCACAAGTGGCTGCGTGCCCTTGCGGGCACGGATATCGGGCGGCAGAACGGGGCGCAGGGGCGAGGTGGCGCTCATTTTTCAGGCTCCGCAACGATCTTCATGCTCTATATGGGCACAAGGTGAAAAAGGCGACAAGCGTGTTTTGCAACCCGTGCCTTGCAAGAGGGTGACTGCCGGTCTTTAAACAGTTGCATCACCAAGGAATATCAAATCATAGGAGACGCGATGCTTTTGCTGAAACTAACCCGCGATCACATCCCACCCGAGGTTTCGCGGCCGGACCCTTCCTCGGTCTTGGCTGGTGATCCGGTGCACACCACCTGGAACTCCGAGACGCGCGGCAACCTGTTTGCCGGCCTGTGGCATGCCACGGTTGGGGAATGGCGGATCAGCTATGCGGAATGGGAATATGTCCATATTCATGCAGGCCATTCGGTGCTGACTGATGAGACGGGGGCAGAAACCCATTTGAAGGCGGGCGACAGCTATCTCATTCGTCCGGGTTTCCGCGGCACTTGGCGCGTTGTGGAACCGACGTTGAAAGATTACGTGATCCTTACGCCGGACGAAGTCTGACGCACCCGCCAAGCGGGCATCACCGTTCGTTCGCGCGATAGCCCGACCCAACGGTGCCTTCAACCGCCAGACGCTTGCCGCGCGGCGGCGGCATCCGCCGCGCGTGCTGCGGCGTCATAGGCCGCAAGATTGGGATCCTGCGCCTCCAGTTTGGCGATCCTGGCCTCGTCCTTCAGCTTTTGCGCCTGATTCTCCGGTGTATCGGGTACGGCTCGGCCATAGGCATCGTCCATATAGGGGCCCTCAAGCGCCAGACTTTCCTCCAGCGATCGCACATTGACCTTGGTGCCAGTGTCGATCCGGTCGTACAGATCGATAGCATCCTGATTGAACAGGCGGATGCAACCTGCCGATGTCGCATGACCAATCGACGCGTTCTCGATGGTGCCATGTATTCGGAAATAACTGTCCCTGCCGTCACGATAGAGATACATCGCCCGCGCACCCAATGGATTGTCAAGACCACCGGGCAGTCCACCAGAGTATTCGGCATAAAGATCAGGCCGTGACTGAACCATGTTACGGGTCGGGGTCCAGGATGGCCATTCTTCCTTGCGCCCGATGACACCGGTGCCACGGAACGACAGGCCCTCGCGCCCAACGGCGATGGAATAGCGCATCGCTGTGCCACCCTCTTCGACAAGATACAACTTGCGGGCATAGGTATCCACGACGATGGTGCCAGGCTGGTCATCGCCGTTATAGGGCACAACTTCCTTGGCAGCCCCCGGATAGAACAGATGCGGTGCAACTGCGGGGATCGCAAACGCGCCGTCCTGAACGGCCTCATAACCCGCGGGGGTGCCCCCCTGTGGCGCGGCGTCGGTCGGGGAATGCGGTCGGCCACAGGCAGACAGCAGCGCCAAAAGCGTCAAGGCGGCGAATGTCGTCAGTAATCTGGTCACGTTCATGTCCTGATCAACCAAATAGAACAGCATGAAGCAATGGCACAGTGCCCGGCCCCGTCAAGCCCCAACACCCCACTTTTGCAGGCAATAATCCGGCAAATACGGCGATTCAGACCGCCCTTGCCGCGCTGACCAGCAGGATAGGGATACCGTCGCGGATCGGAAATGCCAGACGGGCCGCGTCGGAAATCAATTCCTGACGTACCGCGTCAAAGCGCAAGGGGCCTTGGGTTTGCGGACAGGTCAATGCCTCAAGCATGCGGCGGTCGATATTCGGGGCAGTTTGCGGGGCAGTCTCGGGGGCCAGTCCTTCGGGGGCGGCAGGAGCGGCAGTCATTGGCGCGTTTCGTCCTTTGAGCCATGGCTTTGAAGGGAAAATGCGATCAGGGTCTGCAATATCTTGCGCCGTTCAGACAGAGTCTGCGCCTCGAGCAGTGCTTGCTTTTCCTCGGGCAGGAACGGGCACAGCATCGACAGGACGTTGACCAGCATCTCGTCGCCCGCCTCTTTCAGGTTCGACCAGTCGGTGCCCATCTTGCTGGCCTGCAAATAGCGGGCCAGATCCTTTAAGAACACCCGCCGGTCAAGGTCGGGGTCGGTCTGTGCACCGGCCAGATCCCCGGCATAGGGCGCGAAATCGATCCTGGCCCGGCGATAGGGCTGGAACCCCGCAACCTCATCGCGCAGTGTGAACCGAGCAACACCGGTCAGCGTCACCATGAATCGACCATCCTCGGTCTCGGCAAATGACGTCACACGACCGGCACAGCCGACCATCGTCAAGGCCGACCCCGCCTCACCACGCGGCTGGATCATGCCGATCAGCCGACGGTCACTTTTCAAACAATCCTCGATCATCGCTAGGTAGCGGGGTTCGAAGATGTGCAAGGGCAGGCGTGCTCGCGGCAACAGCACGGCCCCGGACAAAGGAAAGATCGCAATGATATCAGGCATATCAGCAAGTGTCATCATGGGCAGAAACCTTGTACAGGACATGTCCTGATGGCATTTGATCCGGCCGTCGCAGCGTCGTCATCCCTACAGGCGACACATCGCAAAGGCAGGGCCGCAAAGGCGCGGGGGTAACAGGTCTTGGTCACGACGCTTATCTAGGACGGATTCGCCATCAGGCAAAGATCATCGACGACAGACGCCGCCGACCCGCAAGAACGATCGGATCCTGCGGTTTCAGCGCACCAAAGATTGTGAAAAGTTGCGCCTTGGCGGCGCCGTCATTCCAATCGCGGTCCAGCTTGAACAGATCCAGCAAGGTGATCACCGCCTCGTCAACCTTGCCGGCCGCATGCAGCGCGGTGGCAAGGTCGAACCTTGCTTGCCGGTCTGCGGGATCGCGCGCCACCGCGGCCCGCAGCAAATCTTCCGGTCCGGCCTTGGCAGCCTGCCGCGCCAACTCGATTTGTGCCCGGGCCGCCGTCAGCTCGGGCGTGCCTGCGATCTTGGCAGGGGCATCGTGCACCAGAACCTGCGCCCGGTCCAAAGCACCAAGCGCAAGTTGCGACCGCACCAATCCGCCATAGGCTTGTGCATTCTCGGGCTCTTCGGCCAGAATGGCCGCAAAGGTCTCGGCGGCATCCTCGACAGCCCCCTCGGTCAGCATCGCCTCGGCCGCCTCGATCGCTGCGGCAAGACCGCCATCCTCGGGGTTCAGCGCCGCCAGCTTGTCGACGAATTTCTTGACCTCGGACCCCGGAACAGCGCCCTGAAAGCCATCCACAGGCTGCCCCTTGTAAAATGCATAAACGGTTGGGATCGACTGGATACGCAACTGCTGAGACAGCGCAGGTGCACGGTCAACATCGATCTTGACCATGCGAACCGCACCCTTGGCGGCGGTCACCGCTGCCTCCAGCTGCGGCCCCAGCGTCTTGCACGGGCCACACCACGGCGCCCAAAAGTCCACGATGACCGGCACGGTTTGGCTCACATCGATCACGTCCGCCATGAATGTGGCCTCGCTGCCCTCTTTGACCAGATCGGATTTTGACAGGGCAGTGGGCGCTTTGGTCGCTTCGGTCATTCCAAACATGATATCCTCGCAGGCAATTGGGTTTTCTTCTATATGAGCGCGCGGTCGTCAATCGCCAAGGGGGGGCGTGCAGAGATTGACAACACGGCATCTTATGCGATGGATTAAACACTTGGCAATTGCCCTGCCCCATGGAACTGCGCTGCGATGCAAGTTGTACCAACCACCCTGCCCGATGTACTGATCCTGACTCCCGCCCGCTTTGGCGACGACCGCGGCTGGTTCAGCGAAACGTTCAACATGACCCGGATGCGCGACGCCGGGATCGCCGTAGACTGGGTGCAAGACAATCATTCGCTGTCCGCCAAGGCAGGCACCCTGCGCGGCCTGCATTACCAACGCCCACCCCATGCCCAGGACAAGCTGGTGCGCTGCACCCGTGGCGCGATCTTTGACGTGGCGGTCGATTTTCGGACCGGATCACCAACCTTCGGGCGCTGGACCGGGGTCGAGTTGACACCCGCAAACGGCCGTCAACTGCTGGTGCCAAAGGGTTTTCTGCACGGCTTTGTCACAAGGTTGCCCGACACCGAGGTGCAATACAAATGCTCCGATCTCTACGCACCCGATTGCGACGGCGGCGTGCGCTGGGATGATCCCGATATTGCCATCGACTGGGGCGTCACCGACCCGGTTCTGTCGGGTAAGGATTCCGCTGCCCCATACCTGCGCGACACCATCAGCCCGTTTGAGTGGGGCGTAACATGAAGCTGTTGGTCACAGGTGGTGCAGGCTTCATCGGCTCGGCGGTGGTGCGGCTGGCCGTGGCGCGCGGACATCAGGTGGTCAATCTTGACGCCTTGACCTATGCCGCATGTCTGGACAATGTCGCCTCGGTCGCGGCCTCGCCTCTGTACCAGTTTGAACGAGCCGATATCCGCGACCGTGCCGCCCTTGATGCGGCCTTTGCGCGTCACGCCCCGGATGCCGTGATGCATCTGGCCGCTGAAAGCCATGTCGACCGCTCCATCGACGGGCCGGGCGCTTTCATCCAGACCAACATCACCGGCACCTTCAACATGCTCGAGGCCGCGCGCGCCTATCACGCCACCGCCCGCCTGCCCGGCTTTCGCTTTCACCACATTTCTACCGACGAGGTCTTTGGCTCGCTCGGCCCCACCGGCCAATTCACTGAGACCACGTCCTACGACCCGCGCAGCCCCTATTCCGCCTCCAAGGCCGCCTCGGATCATCTGGTCCGCGCTTGGCACGAAACCTACGGCCTGCCCGTCGTCATGACCAACTGCTCCAACAATTACGGCCCCTTCCACTTTCCCGAAAAGTTGATCCCCGTCGCCATCCTGAACGCCTTGGCGGGCCGCACGATCCCGGTCTATGGTCGCGGCGAAAACATCCGCGACTGGCTCTATGTCGAAGATCACGCTGACGCCTTGCTGACTGTGCTGGAACGCGGCACCCTAGGCCGCAGCTATAACATCGGTGGCGAGAACGAGGTCCGCAACATCGATCTTGTCGGCAAGATCTGCGGCCTTCTGGACGAGATGCGCCCCACCGGCGCACCTCATGGTAAACTTATCACCTTCGTCACCGACCGCCCCGGCCACGACGCCCGCTACGCCATTGATCCGACGCGGATTCGCGAGGAATTGGGCTGGCGCCCCTCGGTTACGCTGGATCAAGGCCTGCGCCAGACCGTCCGGTGGTATCTGGATAACGAGGCGTGGTGGCGCCCCTTGCAGGCCCGGTCCGGCGTGGGTCAACGGTTGGGGGCGGGGCGGTGAGTTACGCTATATTTGGAATGCAGCTTTGAATGGGTGATCTTGATCGAGCAGACGGTTTTGTTGACCTGCCAATGCGATGGCGGCGTCTCCTGTCGCTGGACGACACGACACTGACAACGGCCATGGTGCCACCGTCCAAACGTAAGCTGCACCATCCGGAAATGGGAACCCGTGCCGGTCGCTATCCGCTGCCAGACCATCTTGTCATGCTTGAGCGGGACCACGTGGGCCGCCCAATGGCTACGCTGTGCCACGCCGCTCTGATCGTTCTGATCAGACGCGAACGTGGCCTGGAAGAGGCCTTGACGCGCTATTTCGCCCTTTGGGATTCACATGCCGACCTCTTGCTTGCAGGATTGTCGTTACGGTGGCTGGTTTCGGCGGCAGCTACCTTTGCCGATCATGGCCGGACCGAAGCCGAGCGAATGGCGGGCGTTGCTGCGGAGATGCTCGTCACCACAATAAAACTATACGAGACTGAGCGGCATTACCTAATGGACATTCCCTTCAGCGAAGAAATCCGAGACGATACGATAAAGCCCTTCGACCTTGACGGAATTATCCCTTTCCAGCAACGCGGGGACGCTATTGCTAATATGATCAAAAGGAAGGATCGCGTTGTGCAAGACCTTGGCGCATCTGGTCGAATACTAAGCTGTGTGATCGGGCGTGCCAGCGAATTGGATACAGTCTATTCCCGGATGCGCGACATCCACACTGGGAAGGGCCATAAATGGTAGCACCGCTCCGGATTGTGGTCTTTGGCAAGACCGGCCAGGTCGCCCGCGAGCTGGCCCGCCGGGTGCCAAAAGGCTTGTCCCTTAATCAACTTGGCCGCGATCAAGCCGACCTGTCCGACCCCGCCGCCTGCGCCGAAGCCATCTTGGCCCATGACGCCGATGCCGTCATAAACGCCGCCGCATGGACCGCCGTTGACCGGGCCGAGTCCGAGGAAGCCGCCGCCAGCGTCGTCAACGGCGCGGCACCCGCCGCGATGGCGCGGGCCTGCGCGGTCCGTGGCATCCCCTTCCTTCACATCTCAACCGACTACGTCTTTGACGGCAGCGGAACACTTCCCTTCACCCCGGATCATCCCACGGCACCTCTTGGGGCATATGGCCGGACGAAACTGCTAGGAGAACAGGGTGTTGCGGCAGCAGGCGGCCAATGGCTGATCCTGCGCACCAGTTGGGTCGTCTCCGCGCATGGCACGAATTTCGTCAAGACGATGCTGCGTCTGGGGGCCGAGCGCGCCAGCCTGAATGTCGTGGCAGATCAGATTGGCGGCCCGACACCGGCTGCGGCCATTGCCGACGCGCTCTACACCTGCGCCGCCGCGTTGCGGCAGGGTGCCCCGGGCGGCCTGCATCACTTTGCCGGTGCCCCCGACACGTCTTGGGCCGATTTTGCACGGGCGATCATGGTGGTGGGCGGCCTTTCCTGCACCATCAACAACATCCCAACCACGGCCTACCCCACCCCGGCACGGCGGCCGATGAATTCTCGGCTGGACTGCACATCGCTGGAACGCTTTGGCATCACAAGGCCGGATTGGCACCAAGGTCTGGCGCGGATCTTGCACGACCTTGGCCCCGCCGCCGGGGCCAAGGCTTCAAACTGACTCACCCCCTACTGGCCGATCGCAGTCTGCCGCAGCCCCACGCCGCGCAGCAGTCAGGCCGCCAGTGGACGCCGAATCAGGGCACCCGCCGCGATCACCAACGGTCGCAGGCCCGCGCCACCGGCATCCAGCACATCAAAAAGCTGCTGGCGCATGCGCGGCTCCCAAAAGTCGTTGATATGGCCGGCAAAAGCCGCCACGCCCTCGGCCTCCGGCTTGCTTTCCATAAAGATGGCGATCTGATTTGCCATGTAAACCAGTTTGGTATGCGGGTCATGCGACATGGGCTTCCTCGTCAACGATGCGGTCAGTATGCGTGAACAGTTCGAATCGGTCGGCGCGGGCCAAGGCGATCAGGGTGATTCCCGCCTGATCCGCCAAAGTGACAGCCTGCACCGTCGGTGCCGACACGGCTATCAGGATCGGGGCACCAAGTGCGGCGACCTTTTGCACCATGTCGATCGACACCCGCGACGTCAGTACTACTGCTCCCGTCGGTGGCGTGCCCGCACGCACCAAATGCCCAACCAGCTTATCCAGCGCATTGTGTCGCCCGACATCCTCGCGCAGGGACTGCAACGCGAGGCACCAATACCCCGCTGCGTGGACAGCGCGGGTGGCGTCATGCAGCGGCTGCGCGCCAGGTAGTGCCGCAATAGCCTGCATGACCTGTGACGGCGTCATGACGAAGGATGACTTTGGAACCGGTTGCAGCTTGCGCATCGCCTCATCAATTGATTCGATGCCACACAGCCCGCACCCTACCGGCCCCGCTCTGTTCCGCCGCCTGGTGGCCAGCCGATCTTCTGCCTGTGGTTGCAACCAAATCTGAAGATCAATTCCATTGGGCAGTTCAACCACCTCGACCGACAGGATTTCCGACGCACTCGCGATGCCCTCGGTCATCGTGAATCCATAAGCAAAATCCAACAGGTCACTTGGTGTTGCCATCATCACGGCCTGTGTCGTGCCGTTGAATGTCAGCGCCACCGCGATCTCGGCGGGCAGGGTCCTCTGGCCCGGAACGGCACCTGTCCCAAAGGACAGACGCGGTACAGGGTGGCTGACCTGCATCACTCGGCCACCAAAATGCGGCGCGATTGGGCGGTCAGTGCTGCGTACTCCAACTGCCAGTCAGACGGTCCGTTCGTGGCCGAGATCTGAACCGCCGTGACCTTGTACTCCGGGCAATTTGTGGCCCAATCCGAATAATCGGTCGTAATCACATTGGCTTGCGTCTCAGGATGGTGAAATGTGGTGTAAACCACGCCCGGGTTGATGCGGTCCGTCAGTTTGGCGCGCAAGGTCGTCTCGCCAGACCTGCTGGACAAGCGCACCCAGTTGCCATTCCTGATGCCGCGTAATTCCGCGTCGTGGGGGTGAATCTCCAGCACATCCTCGTGGTGCCAGATGACATTCGCAGTGCGTCGCGTTTGCGCGCCTACATTGTACTGGCTCAGGATACGTCCGGTGGTCAACAGCAAGGGAAAGCGCGATCCGGTGCGCTCGTCGGTCGCCACATATTCGGTGTTGATGAACTTGCCCTTGCCGCGCACGAAGCCACCGACATGCATCAGCGGCGTGCCCTCGGGCGCCTGGGCATTGCAAGGCCATTGGACTGAACCCAATGCCTCCAGCTTTTCATAATTCACACCGGCAAAAGACGGCGTCGTCATCGCGATTTCATCCATGATCTGCGAGGGATGGGTGTAGGTCCAACCAGCACCCATCTGGTTGGCCAACATCATCGTGACCTCCCAATCCTCATAACCATTGCGAGCGGCCATCACCTTCCGCACCCGGTTTATGCGGCGTTCAGCATTGGTGAACGTGCCGTTCTTTTCCAGAAAGGTTGAGCCTGGCAGAAACACATGGGCGTAATTGGCGGTCTCGTTCAGGAACAGATCATGCACTATGACACATTCCATCGCCGCCAGACCGGCCGCAACATGTTTTGTATCGGGATCGGATTGCAAGATATCCTCGCCCTGACAATACAACCCCTTGAAGCTGCCCTCAACCGCCGCATCCAGCATGTTGGTGATACGCAACCCCGGTTCGTTATCTATCTTGACGCCCCACGCCTTTTCAAAAATGTCCCGTACGGCGTCGCCTTTGACATGCCGGTAACCCGGCAATTCGTGCGGGAACGACCCCATATCGCACGAGCCTTGCACATTGTTCTGGCCGCGCAGCGGGTTCACCCCCACACCCGGCCGTCCGACATTGCCCGTCAGCATGGCAAGGTTGGCAATGCCGATCACCGTCGTAGACCCTTGGGAATGCTCGGTCACGCCCAGACCGTAATATATCGCACCGTTGCCACCATGCGCAAACAACCGCGCCGCCTCGCGCATGGTTTCCGCCTTGACACCCGTCAGCAGTTCAACTGCCTCGGGCGCATGGTGGGGTTGCGCCACAAACTCGGCATAGTCCTGAAACTCATCCCAGTCGCAGCGGTCGCGGATGAACGCCTCGTTGTAAATTCCTTCGGTCACGATCACATGCGCCAGCGCAGTCACGACG
The DNA here is from genome assembly GCA_037127855.1 of Alphaproteobacteria bacterium. GTDB lineage: Bacteria > Pseudomonadota > Alphaproteobacteria > Rhodobacterales > Rhodobacteraceae > Stagnihabitans. The sequence goes on along the minus strand of JBAXXO010000025.1, from coordinate 5,451 downwards.
GCAACATTGGTGCCGGGTGTCAGCGCCAAATGATGCTGGGCCTTTACATGTGGGCTTTCGACGATGTCGGTGCGACGCGGATCGATGACGATCAGCTTGGCACCATGACGCAACCGCTTTTTCAGACGGCTGGCAAAGACTGGGTGACCATCGGTCGGGTTGGCACCAATGATGATCACAACATCGGTATATTCTACGGAATCAAAGTCTTGTGTTCCCGCCGATGTGCCAAAGGTCTGTCCCAATCCATAGCCCGTCGGCGAATGGCAGACCCGCGCACAAGTATCCGTATTATTGTTCATGAACACAGCACGGGTCAGTTTTTGAACCAGATACGCCTCTTCATTGGTACATCTGGACGAGGTGATGACCCCCACAGAATGCCTGCCATGCCTTGCAATGATGCCCTGCATCTTGGCCGCCGTGAACTCCATCGCCTCGGGCCACGACACTTCACGCCAGGGTTGATCTATACTGTCGCGGATCATCGGGTTCAGAATACGATCCTTGTGCGACGCATAGCCATAGGCGAAACGCCCCTTGACGCAGCTATGTCCACGATTTGCCTTGCCGTGCTTGTAAGGCGTCATCCGAACCAGTTCATCACCGCGCATCTCGGCCTTGAAACTGCAGCCGACGCCGCAATAGGCGCAGGTGGTCACAACCGAATGTGACGGTGTACCGATTGCGATGATGGACTTTTCCTGCAATGTGGCTGTCGGACAGGCCGCCACACAGGCCCCGCAGGACACACAATCAGAACTCAACGCCGTGTCGGTCTTGGCACCAAAGGAAACACGGCTGTCAAAACCACGCCCCTCGATGGTCAGCGCAAAGGTGCCCTGCACTTCCTCGCAGGCCCGCACACAACGGCTGCAGACGATACATTTCTGCGGATCGTAGCTAAAATACGGATTGGAATCGTCGCGCGGAATATATTGCGGGTTCGCTTTGCCCGAATTGTCTCTGGCCCGAAAATGCGTGGCCATCTCATTATGCCCGGGTGACGCATAGCGAACGTCGCGCAAGCCCACAGCACCGGCCATGTCCTGCAATTCGCAATCACCGTTCGCACTGCAGGTCAGACAATCCAGCGGATGGTCGCTGATGTACAACTCCATCACACCCTTGCGCAACTGTTTGAGCTTGGCATTTTGGGTGTGAACGTTCAGCCCGGCTGCGACCGGGGTGGTACAACTGGCCGGTGTCCCATTGCGCCCCTCGATTTCAACCAGACACAGGCGGCACGACCCGAATGCCTCAAGGCTGTCGGTCGCACATAGCTTGGGCACCTGAATCCCGGCTTCCGCCGCCGCCCGCATGATGCTGGTTCCTTCCGGGACGGTCACTGAAAAGCCATCGATGGTCAATGTGACCATTTTTTTCGTTTTGGCCGCAGGCGTTCCAAAATCACGATCGGGGATGATGAAGTCTTTCATTCTGCGGCATCCTTCACAGCAAAATCATCGGGGAAATGGGTCAGGGCCGACAGCACCGGGTAGGGCGTGAACCCCCCAAGGGCGCACAGCGATCCGGCCTTCATGGTCGCACATAGATCGGTCAGCAAATGAACCGCGCTTGCATCGCCGCCTGCGATGCGGTCAACGGTTTCAACACCGCGCACAGCGCCGATCCGGCAGGGCGTGCACTTGCCGCAACTCTCGATCGCGCAGAACTCCATGGCAAAACGCGCCTGCGCCAGCATGTCGGCGCTGTCATCGAACACGGTTAGTCCGGCATGGCCGATCAGCCCATCCTTGGCCGCAAATTCTTCATATCCAAACGGCGTATCGAACAATGCGCGCGGAAAGTAGGCCCCCAACGGCCCGCCGACCTGCACTGCCTTGACAGGCCGCCCCGACAAGGTGCCGCCGCCGATCGCATCGACAATCGTCCCCAGCGTCAATCCGAACGCACATTCATACAACCCACCAAACCGCACATTGCCCGCGATTTGCAGCGGAATAGTCCCCCGTGAACGACCCAGCCCGAAATCTCGGTAAAATGCCGCCCCTTTTTCCAAGATCATGGGCACCGTTGCCAACGAGATCACATTGTTGACCACCGTAGGCTTGCCCAGAAAGCCTTCCAATGCCGGCAAAGGCGGCTTGGCCCGCACCACGCCACGCTTGCCCTCCAGACTGTTCAACAGGCTGGTCTCCTCGCCACAGACATAGGCCCCGGCCCCGACACGAACCTCCATGTCAAAGGCCCGCCCCGAACCCAGAACCGAGCGTCCCAGCACCCCCTCGGCCCGCGCCAAAGCCACCGCCCGAGCCATGACATCCACCGCCACTGGGTATTCCGAGCGAATATACACGAACCCCTTTTCCGCCCCGACTGCCAGCCCAGCGATCACCATTCCCTCTATCAGGGTCAACGGATCGCCCTCCATCAGCATCCGGTCCGCAAATGTGGCCGAATCGCCCTCATCCGCATTGCAGACGATGTATTTGCGGTCCGCCTTTGCCCCCGCAACCGTGTTCCACTTGACGCCGGTCGGAAACCCCGCCCCGCCCCGCCCGCGCAACCCCGAGGCGGTGACCTCGGCAACAATAGCCGCAGGCTCCATCTCGACGGCCCGCATCAAACCCAGCAAACCGCCATTGGCCCGGTAATCGGCCATGTCTAGCGGATCCACCGCGCCGACGCGGGCAAAAGTCAGCCGCGTCTGCCCCTTCATCCAGGGCAAGTCCTCCGTCAGACCCAAGGCCTTGGGATGCCGGGTCAAATCGCCAAACAACAACTCGACATCGCTCAGGTCCATCGGTCCAAAGGCCAGCCGGCCGGCCGCTGTCTCAACTTCGACCAAAGGCTCCAGCCAGACCATCCCGCGCGAGCCATTTCGCACCACCTCGGCCCGGTTCCCGATGGCTGCCGCGATCTCATTCGCCCCAAGTGCCACCGCGGCACTGTCCAACGGCACATAAATCTTCATCCCCGAACCTCCGCCAGCAGCCGATCCAGCCGATGCGCGTCCACCCGCCCCTCCAATTTGCCATCAACCATGGCGGCAGGTCCACAGGCACACAGGCCCAGACAGAACACCGGCTCCAGCGTCACACGACCATCAACGGTGGTCCCATGCCAATCAACGCCCAAGACATTCTTGGCATGCGCCGCCACCCGGTCCGCGCCAACGGCCTGACAGGCCTCGGCGCGGCACAATTTCACCACATGCGCCCCGGCAGGTTCCGCGCGAAAATCATGATAAAAGGACATCACGCCATGCACTTCCGCCTTCGACAGGTTCAGCGCCTTGGCGACCTGCGGCAAGGCAGCCTGCGGCACATGGCCAAATTGCGTCTGAATATCGTGCAAGATTGGCAATAACGGCCCCTCACGCCCCTGATGCGCGGCCAGAATCGCGGCGATCTGCGTGCTGATGTCTGGCGTCATGTGTCTCTCCATCTGATTTATGCTCGATACGCAGTTTGATAGAGAAATCAATATCGACTTTTCGTTACTTGATAGACGAAATCTATCAAGATCTTTCATTTTGGCTCAGATATTCCCTCGAGGGCAGCGCCCTCGCCGTTTGGCAAGAGCGCTTGGGGGTGCGAAACCCCCACCCCGTCGCGTCAAGCCCGCGCAGACGCCCCAAACCTCAGCGCAAGCGCACCGCGACCTCGATCAGCGCGGCCAGCAAGGGTGTCTGCGGATCATGCCGTGCCGTGATCAAGCCAACCATATGCTCGACCTCGGGCTCCACGATGGGCACGGCGCACAAACCGGCGAACATCTGCGCCAGTTTCATCGGCACGACCGACGCCCAGTTTCCCGTCTGCACATGCGCGATCAGCGCGATCGTCGAATTCGATTCGACAGTGGGCATCGCGCGCACCCCAACCTCGGCCAGATGCTGGTTGACGATACGGCGGTTCTGCATGTCCGCGGTCAGCAGACACAGCGCCTGACCGGAAACCTCGGCCCAGGTCACATGCGGTCGCGCCGAAAACGCCGTCCCGGGTGCGCAGAGAAAACGGTAAAACTCTGCATAGAGCGGCACCTGCGCCACCCGGCCCAGAGGCTCATTGTCCAGATAGGTCAATCCGGCATCCAGTTCCAGACTTTCGATGCCAGCCAATATCTCGGCACTGGTGCGCGACAGCAGGGTCACGCGCACATTGGGATGCCGCGCCAAAAACGGGCCGGTCAACGTGGCAACCATCGGCAGCGCCGTCGGAATGACCCCCAACCGCAGATTGCCCGACAACCCGGCATGCACGGTCCGCATCTCGGCCTTCAGCGCCCGCATGTCACCGACGATGCGGCGCGCCCAGTCCAGCACGCGCTGCCCCTCGGGGGTCAATTCCTGAAACCGACTGCCCCGAAACACCAGTTGCACGCCCAACTGATCCTCCAACTGCCGGATGGCCGACGACAATGTGGGCTGTGTGACGCCACAGACCTCGGCGGCCCGGCCAAAATGGCGTTCGCCAGCCAAAGCGATGAACATTTCCAGCTTGTCTATCATGTGGCCCACTAACCGCACTTCCGCCCTTGCCCGCAAGGGCTGGCAGACCTAACTATCGCAGATGAGGTTCCGCTTCCCCTTTCTGCCAAAAACCCCGCTGGTCAATGTCCTGCGCCTGACGGGCAGCATCGGCATGGGCTCACGCGGACTGTCCGACGCCAGCACCGCCCCCCAGATCGAGCGGGCCTTTGCCAAGGGCAGGCCTGCCGCCGTGGCACTGGTCATCAACTCGCCCGGTGGATCGCCGGTGCAATCCAGCCTGATCGCCGCCCGAATCCGCCGCCTTGCCGCAGACAAGAAAATCCCTGTCCACGCCTTTGTCGAGGATTTGGCGGCCTCGGGCGGCTATTGGCTGGCCTGCGCAGGGGATGACATCTGGGTCGACGCCTCGTCTCTGGTGGGGTCGATCGGCGTCATCTTTTCGTCCTTCGGCTTTGCCGAGTTGATGGCGCGGCAGGGCATTGAACGTCGGGTGGTCACAGCCGGTCGGTCCAAAAGCCTTGCTGACCCTTTCCTTCCCCAAAAGCCCGAGGATATCGATCGCCTGAAAGCCATCCAAACCCCGATTCACCAGGCCTTCATCGACCATGTCAAGGCGCGGCGCGGCAGCCGGCTTGCGGATGCCGACTTGTTCAACGCCGATATCTGGGTCGGGCAACAGGCGGTTGAGGTGGGTCTGGCAGACGGCATCGGCCATCTGGTGCCAAGGATGAAAGCAGTTTATGGCGACAAGGTGCGCCTTGTCATCCATGGCCAAAAGCGCAGCCTGCTGTCACGCTTTGGCCTCAACCTGGCCGAAGACGCGTTGCAAGCGGTCGAAGAACGCGCGATTTGGGCGCAACACGGGTTGTAGCATGATCAAGATCGTCGTGATGTTTCTGGCCTTGATGCTCGTCCTGTCGATGGTCGGCAATATGATTACCAAATTCCTGCGCGGCCCCCCCGCCCCGCCGCCTCTGACCCGCGCCAAATGC
>JBAXXO010000024.1:0-20064 GCA_037127855.1 Alphaproteobacteria bacterium | reverse complement strand
GTACCTAGCCGACCTGACCGGCGAAACCCTGACCCTGCCCGCAGGCACCGCGATTTCGCTGCGCCTTTATGGCGAACCCGGCACCTTGATCCTTGCCGAAACCGTCTCGGGCCGTACCGACGCACCGCCCGCCTCGCAGACCAGCCAGGATTTTACCGCCACCAAGTCCGGCTCGATCGCCATCGAGGGCCCCGGCGGCCGCACATGGCAGATCGCCCTGCTGCCAGACCGGCCCCCCGCGATCATGCCGAAAGGCGACATGACCCGCGAGGCGGATGGCCGCTTCAAGCAGGCTTTCACCGCTACCGACGATTACGGCGTCACCAAGGGCGAGGTTACCATCGCCCTCGACCTGGCCGCGGTGGACCGCCGCTATGGCCTGACCACCGACCCCGAAGCCGCCAAACCCGTCACCCTTGATTTGCCCCTGCCCATGAAACGTGACCGTCGTCAGGTCGATCAGACGCTGATCGACGACCTGTCCAAGGATCTGTTGGCCAACCTGCCGGTCACGATGATCTTTCAGGCCACCGACGCTGCGGGCCAGACCGCGCAATCGGCACCGCTGAAAACCACCCTGCCCGGCCGCCGCTTCTTTGATCCGCTCGCCGCCGCGCTGATCGAAATGCGCCGCGACCTGCTGTGGAACCGCAGCAACGCGCCGCGCGTCGTGCAGGTGCTCAAAGCTGTGACCTACCAGCCCGAAGGGGTCATCCGCAACCAAAAGGCCTATCTGCGTCTGCGCGTGCTCATCGCTGAACTGGACCGCAACGCCACCACTCTGACCCCCGAACTTCGCGACAGCTTGGCGGAAGAGTTGTGGCAGATTTCCCTGATGATCGAGGATGGCGACCTCGCCTCGGCCCTAGAACGCCTGAAACGCGCGCAGGACCGCGTGGATCAGGCGATCAAGAATGGTGCCAGCCCCGCCGAAATCGACGCGCTGATGCAGGAAATGCAACAGGCTCTGAATGACTACATGCGCCAGCAGGCCCAGCAAAACGGCAAGGATCCTGACTCCAAGACCTCGCAAAACGACCCGCAGGGCCTGCAGATGACCCAAGACCAGTTGCAACAGATGCTCGACAAGCTCCAGCAACTGATGAAAGAGGGCAAAACCGCCGAGGCGCAGGAATTGATGAACCAATTGCGCGACTTCATGAACAACATGAAAGTGACCCAAGGCGAGGGGCAAGGCCAGGGTCAGGGTCAATCAGGCGGTCAGGCCATGCAGGATCTGAACCAGACCCTGCGCGATCAGCAAAAACTGTCCGATGACAGCTTTCGCGACATGCAGCAGGGCCAGCCGGGCGACGGTCAGGGCGACCAGGGGCAGGCCTTGGCCGACCGCCAAAAGAACCTGCAACGCCAGTTGGACAATCTGCAAAAGGGCGGCCAACTGCCCGGCGCCGGCACTCAGAACGGCACCGAGGGTCGCAAGCAACTGGGTCAGGCAGGCCGCGCCATGAAAGATGCCGAACAGGCCTTGCGCGACGGCGATCTGGCCGGCGCACTGGACAAGCAGGCCCAGGCGCTCGACGCGCTGCGTGGCGGCATCCGCAAACTTGGTCAGGCTCAGGCCGAGGCACAGCAACAGGGCAACCCGCAAGGTCAAGCCTCGACCGATCAAGGCCCGCAAGGCCAGCGCGACCCTCTTGGCCGTGACAGCGGCGACTCGGGGCGCTACGGCAGCGACAAAAGCCTGATGCAGGGCCCCGACGTCTATCGGCGCGCGCAGGACTTGCTGGACGAAATCCGCAAACGCGCTGCCGAACAGGCCCGCCCGCAGGACGAGCGCAGCTATCTCAAACGCCTGCTGGACCTGTTCTGATCCGCGTCACCGCGCGGTCCAATCCGTCAGGCACGGCCACCGATGGCGCTGGCGTCAACCAGCCACCAGCATCCCATCCGCCTTCAGCCCGGCATAGCATTCATCCAGACTGGTCCGGGCGCGGCGGATCAGAATGTCGATCTCATCGGGCGTGATCACCAAGGGGGGTGAGATGATCATCCTGTCGCCCACATGCCGCATGATCAGATCATTGGCAAAGCACCGCTCGCGGCAGCGATAGCCCACCGTGCCGGTTTCAGAGGCAAACTTGGCTCGGGTTTCCTTGTGCGGCGTCAGCGCAATCGACCCCATCAGTCCCACCAGCTTGGCCTCACCCACCAGCGGATGCTCCGTCAACCCCGACCACAGCTTCCACAGATAGGGGTTGGCGACATCGCGGACATGCTCGACAATATGCTCTTCCTCGATGATCCGCAAATTCTCCAACGCGACCGCCGCCGCCACCGGATGCCCCGAATAGGTATAACCGTGGTTGAAATCGCCTGCCCCGCCCATGACCTCGGCAACCTCGTCACACACGATCGACCCGCCGATCGGCTGATATCCCGACGACAAACCCTTTGCGATGGTCATGATATGCGGCCGGATGCCAAAGGTCTGGCTGCCAAACCAGTTGCCGGTGCGACCAAAGCCCGTGATCACCTCATCCGCGATCAACAAGATGCCATACTTGTCCACGATCCGCTGTATCTCGGGCCAATAGCTGGCCGGCGGAATGATCACCCCACCCGCCCCCTGCACCGGCTCACCGATAAAGGCCGCAACGGTCTCGACACCCAGCTCCAGAATCTTCGCTTCCAGTTCCTGCGCCCGCATCAGGCCGAACGCCTCCGGCGTCATGTCGCCCCCCTGCGCCCACCAGTTCGGCTCGCCGATATGCACGATTCCGTCGATCATCCCGCCATGGTCATGGATCGACTTCATGCCACCCAGCGACCCGCCCCCCATGGTCGAGCCATGATAGCCATTCTTGCGCCCGATGATCACCCGCTTGCCCGGGTGCCCCTTGATATCCCAATAGCGCCGCACCATCCGGATGTTGGTGTCATTGGCCTCCGATCCGGACGAGGCAAAGAACACATGGTTCAGATCCCCGGGCGCCAGTTCGGCCAGCTTGGCGGCCAGGGCGATGGCGGGAATATGGCTGGTCTGGAAAAACGTGTTGTAATAGGACAATTCATCCATCTGCCGCGCGGCGGCCGCGCCCAGTTCGGTGCGACCATAGCCGATATTCACACACCACAACCCCGCCATCCCGTCGATGATCCGGTGCCCTTCGGTATCGGTCAGCCAAACGCCCTTGGCCGATTTCATGATCCGCGCACCCTTGCGCGCCAAGGCGGCATTCTCGGTGAACGGGTGCATGTGATGCGCCGCGTCCAAAGCCTGCAACTCTGCAGTCGGCATGTGATTGGTGATCTTGTTCATGGTGGCCCTCCTGGGCACAAACGGTCCGCATGATGGTTCTGCGCCTCTGGTCAGGCGTTCGGCTGACAGACTATTGTCAAAACCACCGCAGTTCAAGAAATTTGATCAAATTTCGCCGCGCGCCAAAGCCAACCTCACCTGATCGACGCCCTGGGCAATATCGCGCCCCATCGCAGCCGCCAATCCCATGGCATCCCCCCGTGCCATCGCCGCCAAAGCCTCGACATGCAGGTCCGGCAAGGCCAGCGCCCCGTCCCGCGCCACCACCACCCGCAAGCTTGGCCCAAACCGCAACCACAGCGACCGCGCCATATCCACCAGCACCTCGGCCCCCGACGCCTCGTACAGCGCAAAATGGAACGCATGGTTGTGCTGCAGATAGGCCTGCACATCATGCCGCCGGATGGCATCCAATATCGGCCGATCCGCCTCGCGCAGCTTTGCCAGCAAGCTGGGCGAGACATGGGCACAGGCCAATTCCGCCAGCCTCGGCTCGATCGTCGCCCTGGCAAAGGCGATCTGGTCCAGCAAACCCGCCGTCAGGCGCGGCACCGTCACCCGCCGGTTGCCCTGCGGCAGCAGCGCCCCCTCGGCCGCAAGCCTGCGAATGGCCTCGCGCACCGGGGTCATCCCGACCCCCATTTCCACGATCAGCCCCTGAATCGTCACCGGCTGCCCCGGCGCCAGAACACCGTACAGGATCATGTCGCGCAGGCGGGTATAGGTGACCTCATGGGTCGGTATCTTGCGCATGTCGTTCATCGCGAGCCCCGTTTTGATCAAACTGGTTTATGACGGCTTGGGCCCGGCATTCAAGACGGCGCAGGGGCAAAGGACCGGAAATCCGCGCTGCAACCCGCCCGTCAGATCATGGGCCAGCGTCGCCCTGTGCAAAGTGCATTTCAAAGGCCGTTGCCGGGCTTGATCCGATCAATGTTGCTCGAACCCTTTTGGCGCACTGTTCGCGGGGCGGCGCAAGCGCCTCTGCCAGACGCCACCTGGCCGCCGTTCATCGCCATCAGCCCGGGCGCAGGCGCATAGAAGCGAGGGCGTCTAGCGCCTTGCCATGCCTGCCCCGCAGGACAAAACAACCACCGGGCCGATGGAATGGCGCTTTCAGACCATGGCACAGCGCACAGCCGGGGGCATTGTGGCGGGCGTGGGGGGTTTCCCCCCACTCTGCCTTCAGCGCAGCAAGGCGCGAGCGTCCTCGATGCCCAGGGCCTCGGGCCGTGTGCAGGTTGTGGTCAATGTCACAAACCCGCCCGTCTCGCCCGATTTCAGGATCGATGTCATCACGTCCACCCCGTGCAAGGTACGCTCCAGACTGCAGCGATGGTCACGCCCGGCCATATGCGCCTGCGCCATGTCCGCCAGACCCGCGCTGCGATAATTGGCCAAAGGCCCGCGCGGACTGTCCTGATTGGCCTTGTAGAACGGATGGTCCCACGGCTCTTGCACCTCTGGCTGCCCACCCGGCAAGGCCACCTCAACCGTGCCGCCGAAAAAGTTCGGGTCCGGCACGTACAGCGTGCCCTTGGTGCCATACAACTCGAAATGGTTGCGCTTGTGATGCCACACATCCCAACTGGCCGAGAAACTGATCGTCGCACCCGAATGAAACTCCAGCAGGGCCTGAATATTCGACGGCGTATTGACGGTGATCGTCTCGCCCTTGCGCGGGCCCGACCCGATGGTCCGTGTTGGCTCTGCGCTCGAGGTCAGTGCCGCCACCCGTTTGACAGGCCCCAGCAGGTTGATCAGCGTGGCAATGTAATAGGGGCCCATATCCATGACCGGCCCGGCGCCTGGCTGGTAAAAGAATTCCGGGCTCGGATGCCAGCTTTCTGGCCCATGCGCCTGAATGGCCGCATTGCCCGTGGTGATCTCGCCCACCGTGCCCGCGTCCAGAATGGCCCGCGCCATCTGATGCGCCCCCCCCAGAAAGGTGTCCGGCGCACAGCCCACCGACAGGCCCTTGGCCGCCGCCAGATCGCGCAGCGTCACGCCCTGCTCCAGCGTCAGAACCAGCGGCTTTTCCGAATAGGCATGCTTGCCCGCCTCCAGAATCCGCTTGCTGATGGGGTAATGCGCATCCGGAATCGTCAGGTTGATCACGATGTCCAGATCGTCGCTGGCCAGCAGGTCATCGACCGTCTGCGCCCTGACGCCAAACTCGGCCGCCCGCGCCGTTGCGGCCTGCATGTGCAGATCGGCCACCGCCCGCACCTCCAGCCCCTTGAACAACGGTGCCAGCCGCAGATAGGCCGAAGAGATATTGCCGCATCCGATGATGCCAATGCCCAGATTTTCCATCATACCCTCAGAGTTTAAGGCCAGAAGCCAGCGAGCGTGTGGCAAAGCGCCGGTCATCGGCGGGATTGTCATGCTCCATCACGTAATATTGCACGCCCGCCGACTTCAGCGCCGCGAAAATAGCCGCCCATTCGACGACACCGTGGCCGACATCGGCCCAGCCGTCTTCGTCCATCGCCTGACCCTTCGCGGCGATATCCTTGACATGCGCCGCGGTGATCCGCCCCTTGAATGCGTCAATCCATGCCAAAGGGTTCGACCCGCCCCGCACCACCCAAGCCACATCCATCTCCCATTCCAGCGTCGGGCCTCCGGTCAGAATCTGAAACATCGGCACCGTGCCATCGGCGCAGCCGGCAAATTCAAAATCATGATTGTGCCAGCCAAATCCCAGTCCCGCCGCCACCAGCGGCGCGCCAGCCTTTTCCAGCCGCGCCCCGAACGCCGCCCAGCCCGCGCCATCCTTGGGCCGGTCATCGCCTGCGATATAGGGGCAATACACCTTCTTCATGCCGACAGCCTTCGCCACCTTGATCACGAAATCCGGATCGCTCTCGATCATCGGCAACCCGAAATGCCCTGTCGACATGGTCAACCCATGGGCCGCCAGCCCCCCCGCAAGCACCGCCAGATGGGCGTCATCCGCATACAGCCCGCCAAACCCCTCGGTGTCCTTATAGCCGACCTCGGCCAGCATTTTCAGCGTCGCAGGCAGCGGCCCGAAGTTGCGCGACGAATACAATTGATAGCTGAACATGTCATGGTCCTTTCAAGGCGACCCATAGGTCGCGGAATGCAGGTCCCGCAGGGTGAATTTCGGCGCGGCACCCGGTGTGGCGGGGGTAAACGTGATGGTGGCCGGATCGCCCGGAAAGATGCTGACGCTGTTGGCCGAAAAACGGCCCGGGCAGTCCGCCTCCACCGCCACGAACAGGGCCAAAGCCTGCGCGCTGACGGTGATGTCAAAGCAGCCTTGGCCGGTCGCGACAACAGTATAGGTCAGACCTGCCGGCAGCAGATCATAGGTCTTGTAGGGCTTGGGCGCAAAGGTGTCGCCGCCCTTGATATCCCCCGCTTGCCAAGTATAGGCCAGCACCTCACCCTCGGGCACCTCGACCGTCAGGGCCAGCAGCGCTGTCTCGCCGACGGTCAGCGTGGTACTGGCCAGCTCGCGTGTACTGCCGTCCATCTTGACGGCATGGGCCGTGACGGTGACCTGAACGTCCCCGGGCAGATCATTGATCGCCCGCAATTCAACCTTGCCCGCGACAGGCACGGCCGAGACATAGACCGGCTGAAAGAACGCGCGGGCCATGTGATGCAGCAGCTTCCACCCGCCGCCATGGTCCAGACTGGCCCAACTGCAGACCGGCCATGTGTCGTTCAACTGCCAGATCAGCGTGCCCATGCAATGCGGCTTCAGACTGCGCCAATGGGTCACCGCCGTCTTGATCGCCAGCCCCTGCTGAACTTGGCTCAGATAGACAAAATTCTCAAAATCCACCGGAAAGCGGAAATAGCGGAACATGGTTTCGGCAATCCGCGCATTGCCGCCGGCGTTTTTCTGGTGGCTCTCCATCACCGGTGCGGCGATGTTGAAATCCTTGGGATCGGCAAAGCGCCGGATCACCTCCATCGACGGATAGCTTTGGAACCCGAATTCCGAACAGAAACGCGGGCTGACATCGCGGTAATGGTCAAAATCCCGGCCCTCATGCCAGACCGACCAGAAATGCATGTCGCCCTTGCTGTCATCATGCCACGCATCGCCGAAATCCATCGGACCGGGACTGGGCGACGAAGGCCACCACACCGCGCCCGGCACCGCCGCCTTCAGGCTTTGCTCGATCACCCGGTTCAGCCGGTCATAGCCCACCAGATACAGATCGCGGTTCTTGCGTGTCTCGGGAAACCATGTCAGCGCCCCGATCAATTCATTGTCGCCACACCACAGCGCGATGCAGGCATGGTGGTTCAGACGCAGGGCCTGTTCGCGCACCTCCACCGCCACATCGGCCAGAAAGGCCTCATCCGCCGGGTAGATATGGCATGAGAACATGAAATCCTGCCAGACCATCAGGCCCAACGCGTCGCACAGGTCATAAAACCATGTGGCCTCATAGCGCCCGCCACCCCAGACCCGCAGCATGTTCATGTTGGCATCGACCGCCGATTGCAGCAGATCGCGCGTGTCCGCCGGGTTGATCCGCCCGGCCAAGGCATCCTGCGGGATCCAGTTTGCCCCCTTGCAGAACACATCGCGGCCATTGATCCGCACCTTGAACCCAAGCCCCGCCGCATCCTTTTCGGTGATCAACTCGGCCTGGCGCAGCCCGATCCGGCGATGCGCGACCTGCGCCCCCAGCGTCACGGTCAGGTCATGCAAGACCTGCGCCCCTTGCCCCGCCGGCCACCACAGAACCGGGTCTGCGATCACCAGTTCCGCCACCGCTATCCCGCCCGTGGCCGCGACCCGCGCCACGACACCACATAGCGCAAAGGTCACATCGCCCACGCCCTCGACCGCCGCCTCGACCCGCACCACGGCCCGACCCGGCGCATGATGTTGCGACACGACCAGCGACGCGATCCGTGCGGCGGGCTTCGGCTCCAGATACAGATCGCCATACAGACCAAAGGTCGCCAGCGCGATGTTCCAATCCCAGCCAAAGTCGCAAGACGGCTTGCGCAGCATGTTTCCGTTATGAATCGGGGTGTTGTTGGCACTGAAGGGCACGAAATAGCGCTGCGCCGCCTGCCGTCTGGCCGCCTCGACCTGAGGCGAGCGAAAGGTGATCGACATTTCATTGGTCCCGACCTGCAGCGCCGCCGACACATCGACGCGCCAACTGCGGAACATGTTGTCCGACGCCAGCACCAAGTCGCCGTTGATCCGAATCTCGGCAACCGTATCCAGCATGGACACGACCAGAACCTGATCGGTCCGCGTGACCTCGAATGATCGCACCGCAACCCAGTCGCGCCCGCAAATCCAGCGCAAGCCATATTCATTGCGGCCCCAATAGGGATCGGGAATGGCCCCCGCCTGAAACAGGGCATCAATGCCGTCCCCTGGCAGCGCCATCCCCGCCTTGTAGGCGCCGCTGTCATCGCTCAGGGCCCAGATACCCGACAAATCCAGCATGATCAGATCCGCTGTTCGTCTGTTTCGTCAAACAGGCTCGATTTTTGAATGTCCACCTTCAGATGCACCTGCTTGCCCGCCGCCGGGCGATGCTCGACCGGCACGCGAACCGACATCTGCTTGCCCTCGACCAGCAGCCAGACCAGACTGTCCGCCCCCATCGGCTCGTCGATCTCGACAACGGCAGGGATGGTGTGACCGGGGATCGGCGCGTCCAGCATGGTCAGATGCTCGGGACGCAGACCCAGAATGGCCTTGGGCCGGTCCATGATCTGCCCACCCTCATAGCCCGCAAGGTCCAGCTTGACCGAACCCAACTGAAACGCACGGCCACCCTCCACCGTCTCGCCCTTCAGGAAATTCATCGCCGGGCTGCCGATGAAACCGGCGACGAACAGGTTGGCGGGCCGGTTGTAGATTGTCTGGGGGGCATCCAACTGCTGGATGATGCCGCCGCGCATGATGGCAATGCGGTCCGCCAGCGTCAGCGCCTCGATCTGGTCATGCGTCACATAGATCATCGTGTTCTTCAAACGGTTGTGCAACCGCTTCAACTCGACCCTAAGTTCGCTGCGCAACTTGGCGTCCAGGTTCGACAAGGGCTCGTCAAACAAGAACACGTCCACATCCCGCACCAAAGCCCGCCCGATCGCCACCCGCTGCCGCTGCCCACCCGACAAGGCACCCGGCTTGCGGTCCAGCAGGGGCCCGATCTGCAGGATTTCGGACGCATATTGCACGCGCTTATCGATCTCGGCCTTCGACATCCCTGCGATCTTCAGCCCGAACGACAGGTTCCCGCGCACCGTCATCTGCGGATACAGCGCGTAGGATTGAAACACCATACCGATCCCGCGATCCGATGGCTCGGCCCATGTCACGTTCTTGCCCTTGATGTGGATCTGGCCCTCGGACAGTTCCAGCAAACCCGCCAGACAGTTCAGCAAGGTAGATTTTCCGCAGCCCGACGGCCCCAGCAGAACGATGAACTCGCCCTCCCACACATCCAGATTCAGGTTCTTCAGCACTTCTGCGGCGCCGAATTTCAACGTCAGGTTTTGGACAGAGACTGAGTGCATATGATCAACCCTTGACGGCGCCGGCCGCAATGCCGCGCACAAAGTATTTGCCAGAGACGAAGTAGATGGTCAGCGGCACCAGCCCGGTCAGGATCGTGGCCGCCATGTCGACATTATAGGCCTTGCCACCCTGGGCCGAGTTGACAATGTTGTTCAACTGCACCGTCATCGGATAGTTGGTCGGCCCGGCATAGATCACGCCGAACAGAAAGTCGTTCCAGATGCCCGTGACCTGCAAGATGACCGACACGGTAAAGATCGGCACAGACATCGGCACAAAGACCCGAAAGAATATCCCCCAATAGCCCGCACCATCCACCCGCGCCGCCTTGAACAGCTCTTGCGGCAGGCTGGCGAAATAGTTGCGAAACAGCAGGGTCTGGATCGGCAGTCCAAAGATCGTATGCACCAGAATGACCGCAGGCAGGGTCGAATAGATGCCCAGCTCTCGCGTGATGATGACCAAAGGATACAGCATCACGACATAGGGAATGAAAGAGCCCAGCAGCAAGACGGTAAAGAAGAACTCGGAAAACTTGAACGGCCAATTGGCCAGCGAATAGCCGCTGACCGAGGCCACCGCGATCGACACGATGGTCGAGGGCACGGTGATCTTGATCGAGTTCCAGAACCCGACCTTGATCCCCTCGCAATACAGCCCCGTACAGGCCGAATTCCACGCCTTCTCCCACGCGTCAAAGGTCGGCGACATGGTCGGCACAAAGATGTTGCCCGCCTGAATCTCACCGATACTTTTCAACGAGGTGATGACCATGATGTACAAGGGCAGCAAGAAGAACACCGCACAGACGATCAGCACCGAATAGACGACAAAGCGCTCCCAGGTGATAAAGGGCTTGGGTTTGGCCCCCGACGGCCCCTCTGCCGCGCCACGCCCATGATTTGCGGAAACGCCCGGGTCAAACGTCGATATGTCTGCCATGCTGTTCCCCTATGCCTGCGATTTCTTGCCGAATTCGACGCGGATCCACGGGATCAGCACAATCGCCATTCCCACCAGCAACACCGTCGATGCCGCCAGCGACTGCCCCAGATTGGCCGAGAAATTCTGATAGATGTACCGCGTCGGCACGTCGGAACTGATCCCCGGCCCACCATCCGTCGTCGCAACCACAAGGTCATAGATGCGCACCGCCCCTGACACGACAATCACAAAGGTCGTCACCAGAACCGGCTTCATCATCGGCAGAACGATCTGGATATAGGTGCGCCATGTCGGAATGCCGTCAACCTTGGCCGCCTTCCAGATGTCGTCGTCAATGCCGCGCAAACCGGCCAGCATCAGCGCCATGACAAAGCCGGTGCCCTGCCAGATGCCGGCGATGGCGATGGCATACATGACCATGTCGCGGTTCGCGATCCAGTCAAAGGTGAAACTTTCCCAGCCCAGTTGGCGGATCGAATGCTGCAAACCGTATTCGGGCGACATGATCCAGGCCCAGACATGGCCCGTCACCACGAAAGACAGCGCAAATGGGTACAGATAAATGGTGCGAAACACGCCCTCGGCCTTGATCTTCTGATCCATCATCACGGCCAGCAAAAAGCCCAGCGCCACCGATATGGTGATCGACACGACGGCATAGGTGATCATGTTCGGCAAGGCACCCGTGCATTTCGCCGCCCACGCTTCGCTGCCGATCTTGGTGATGGCGGGGCACGACATCCAGCGGTCGGTGTTGAACAAACGCTTGTAATTGGCCCAACCGACATAGCCGTTCATCCATTGCGCGGGCGTGAACAGCGGCAATATCTTGATGTTGGTAAACGAAAACAGGACGGTCCAGATCGTGCCACAGATGAACACGACAACCACGATCACGATCATCGGCAAGGATGCCAGCTTTGACCAGTAATTGCGGAAGAATGGATTGGGCCTGTCCATGGGTCCTGCCTTTTCAGCTGATTGGTAAAGAACAGGTCCGGCCACCTCTGGGGCAGCCGGACCTACAGTTCCGTCAGTCAGCCTAGGCTCACTTAGGGGCAGCTTCGATGATCGCAGCAAACTTTTCCTGAGCGTCAGCAGCGGTCACAGCCGGGTTCGCCATGAACTCGGTGAACAGGTCGTTGATCTGGTTGATCGAGTCACGGTCAATCATCTGAACGTCGTTCGGGAACACGGCGGACGAATGGTCAAGGATTTCCAGACCCCTCTTCATGCAGTCATTGGCAGCCGACAGGTCCACGTCGGCGCGCATCGGCAGCGAGCCCTTCTTCAGGTTGAACGCAACCTGAACTTCCTTGGTAACCAGGGTCGAGGCCAGGGTCATCTGCGCCGCGGTCACAGCCGGGTCAGCCGATTTCGGGAAGTAGAACACGTCGCCGCCGGTGTTCAGAACCGGGGTCACACCCAGACCCGGCAGGCAGTCAAAGTCCTTGCCGGCAACCATGTTGGCCACAGCAAATTCGCCGCCCGCCCAGTCACCCATGATATTGGCAGCAGCCTTGCCCTGAATGACCAGACCCACAGCTTCGTTCCACTGCGGAACCATCTTGTCCGCCGGGGTGTACTGGCGGATATTGGCCAGCGTTTCAAAGATCTTGGCGAATTCCGGGCTGCGGGCCAAGGCCACGTCGCGGTCCTTGTAGACCTTGACGAAGTTTTCAACGCCAGCCTGTGCGACCAGAACGTCGTTCACCAGCAGACCCACCGGCCAGCCTTGGGCCAGCGACAGCGGCTGGATGCCGGCTTTCACCAATGCCGGCGCATCGGCGATCAGCTCGTTGATGTCCTTGGGCGGGGTCAGGCCGGCGTCGGTGAACACCTTGCGGTTGGTCCACATCCACTGGGCCGAGTGCAGGTTGACCGGAACGCAATAAACCTTGCCATCCTTGGTGCAGGATTCCAACTGCGACGCGGGGCGCAGGATCTTGGCCCACTCTTCTTTGGCGGCCAGATCGGTCAGGTCCTGCATCAGGCCAGCCGCGATCAGTTCGTCAGCATCCTTGCCGGGGTTCAACTGGGTGGCACCCATCGGGTTGCCGCCCATGATGCGGCTGATGATGATCGGACGCGCGGTGTCGCCAGACCCTGCGATGGCACCGTCAACCCACTTGTTGCCAGTGGCGTCGAACGCCTTGGCAAACTCGGCCACAGCGGCAGCTTCACCGCCGGACGTCCACCAATGGGTCACTTCCAGATCGGTTGCATTCGCGAACGAAGGCAGCGCCACCGACGCACAAAGTGCGACAGCCAGTTTCCAGTTCTTCATGTAGTCCTCCCAGACGGTTTGCAGTTTCTGAAACGTTACAGGTCATCCTATAACGTTATAGTTTTTTCAATCAAGACATCTTTTTGCTTGCCGACGATGAATTTCGCGGCGTTCTATGCACGGCATCAATGGTCTCGGAAAACCCCACAGCCATGCGCGCGCACTCGCCTTTCTGCATTGCAACATCGCCACGGGCTTGGGTTTTTGGGGCCGTTAGCTCTTGTGATCGCACGGCCTTTGCCATGACTTGCCACAACATCCTCCAGTTGGTCCCCCGCCCGCAACCCGCTGTTTTCTGCGCTTGCATCCACAACCGCGCCGCGCCGGTGATTCGCCCGCGGCAGGTTGATCAGGCAGGGTCAACCCCATGACCACCCCGCACGTGCTGCCCGCTGATTCGCAACGCCCGACCCTGAAAACCATTGCCGCCGAAACCGGTCTTGCCATCGCCACCGTGTCACGCGCTTTGAACGACGCCCCTGACATCGGCGAGGAAACCAAGCGCCGCGTCCGCGAAACCGCCGAGCGTCTGGGCTACCGCCCCAACCGCGCCGGTGTCCGCCTGCGCACCGGCAAGACCAATGTCATCGCCGTGACCCTGTCGACCGTGTCCGACATGTCCAACCCCTCGCAACTGATCTATTCCATCGCCGAGGCCCTGCGCGGCACCGCCTATCATCTGGTGGTGATGCCCTTCTTTCCCGATCAGGACGCGATGGACCCCATCCGCTACATCGTCGAAACCGGCTCTGCCGATGGCATCGTGCTTAACCAGACGCAGGTCACCGACCCGCGTGTGCTGTACCTCACCAAACGCGGCTTTCCCTTTGTCACCCATGGCCGCACCGACATGGGCATCGAGCATTTCTACTTCGATTTCGACAACGAGGCCTATTCCCGCATCGGCGTCCGCGCCCTGCAGGCAAGGGGCCGCAAACATCTGCTGCTGATCCGCCCGCCAGTCCTCCACAGCTATTCCGTCCACATGACCCAAGGCTTCCTCCAAGAGGCACAGTCGCTGGGCCTCGGCCATCAGATTCTGGATGAAGTCACCTCCGACAGCACCGCCGATCAGATCGAGGCCGCCATCGCCCGGCGCATGACCTCGGGCACGTCCTTTGACGGCATCCTGACCGGCTCGCCCAGTTCCGCCGTGGCGGCCGTCGCCGGCGCCGAAAAAGCCGGTCGCCGCATCGGTCAGGACTATGATATCGTCGCCAAAGAGGCGAACCACTTCCTGCACCGTTTCCGCAAAGAGATCATTGTGGTAGAAGAGAATCTGGGCCGCGCGGGCAGCTTTCTGACCCGCGCCCTTATGGCGGCCATCGAACGCCGCGCCCCCGAACGCGGCCAATATCTTGACCGCCCCGACCATGTGGATTTTGGATGAAAGACCGGAGAAAGACATGAAAACCATCAAGGGCCCCGCGCTGTTTCTCGCCCAGTTCGCAGGCGACACGGCCCCCTTCGACAGCTTTGCCAACATCACCCGCTGGGCCGGCAGCCTCGGCTACAAGGGCGTGCAAGTGCCGTCCTGGGATGCCCGCCTGATCGACCTCGACAAGGCCGCCACCTCCAAGACCTATTGCGACGATCTCAAAGGCGTTGCCGCCGAAAACGGGGTCGAAATCACCGAACTGTCCACCCACCTGCAAGGCCAGCTTGTCGCCGTCCACCCCGCCTATGACACCGCCTTCGACGGCTTTGCCGCCCCCGCCGTCCGCGGCAACCCCAAGGCCCGCGCCGACTGGGCCGCAGATCAGGTGAAAAAGGCGCTGACCGCCTCGAAAAACCTCGGCCTGACCGCGCAGGCCACCTTTTCGGGCGCCCTGGCCTGGCCCTATCTCTACCCTTGGCCGCAACGCCCCGCCGGTCTGGTCGAAGAGGCTTTTGACGAACTTGCCCGCCGCTGGCTTCCACTCCTGAACCATGCCGAGGATTGCGGCGTTGACCTCGCTTACGAAATCCACCCCGGCGAAGACCTGCATGACGGCATCTCGTATGAGATGTTCTTGGAACGCACCGGCAACCATGCCCGCGCCAACATGCTGTACGATCCATCCCATTACGTGCTGCAACACCTTGATTATCTTGACCATATCGACATCTATCACGACCGCATCCGCATGTTCCACGTCAAGGATGCCGAGTTGAACCCCACCGGGCGTCAAGGCGTCTATGGCGGCTTTCAGTCCTGGATCAACCGCGCCGGCCGCTTCCGCTCGCTCGGCGACGGTCAGGTCGATTTCGGCGGCATCTTTTCCAAACTGACGCAATATGACTTCTCGGGCTGGGCCGTCGTCGAATGGGAATGCTGCATCAAGCACCCCGAAGATGGCGCGCGCGAAGGTGCCGAATTCGTCGCGGCCCATATCCTGCGCGTCACCGACAAAGCCTTTGACGACTTCGCGGATGCCGGTTCCGACCGCGCCGCCAACCGCCGCATGCTGGGATTGGAGTAAACCATGGCCATCACCGCAGCCCATGTCGCCCGCAGCCCCCGCATCCGCCTCGGCATGGTTGGCGGCGGACGGGGCGCTTTCATCGGCGCCGTTCACCGCATCGCCGCCCGTCTTGACGACCAGTATGAACTGGTCGCCGGGGCCTTCTCCTCCGACCCCGACCGGGCGGCAGCCTCCGCCGCCGACCTCGGCGTCGCCCGCTCCTATGGCTCTTACGAGGAAATGGCCCAAAAGGAATCGCGCCGCAAGGACGGGATCGAGGCGGTCGCCATCGTCACCCCCAACCACCTGCACGCCCCCGCTGCCCTGCCCTTTCTCAAGCGCGGCATCCATGTGATCTGCGACAAACCCCTGACCGCCACCCTACCCGAGGCCAAAAAACTCGCCCGCGCGATCAAGGCGTCAAACTCCGTCTTCGCCCTGACCCACAATTACACCGGCTACCCGATGATCCGTCAGGCGCGCGAGATGATTGCCTCGGGGGCCTTGGGCGACATCCGCCTCGTGAATGTCGAGTATATTCAGGACTGGCTGTCCGAACCCATCGAACAGACCGGCCAGAAACAGGCCGACTGGCGCACCGACCCCGCCCGCTCGGGCGCAGGTGGTGCCACGGGTGACATCGGCACCCACGCCTTCAACCTCGCCAATTTCGTCACTGGCCTGACCCTCGACAGCCTCGCCGCCGACCTGCAATCCTTCGTGCCTGGTCGCAGGCTTGATGACAACGCCCATGTCATGCTGCGCTACACCTCGGGCGCGCGCGGCACCTTGTGGTGCAGTCAGGTCGCCGCCGGGCAGGAAAACGGCCTGCGTCTGCGTGTGTTCGGCACCAGGGCGGGCCTCGAATGGGGTCAGGAAAACCCCAACTATCTGTGGATTTCCCCCCTTGGCCAACCGCAATACCGGCTGACCCGCGGCGGTGCGGGCGCGGGCGCGGCTGCCGCCCGGATGACGCGCATCCCCTCGGGCCATCCCGAAGGCTATCTCGAAGGTTTCGCCAATATCTATGCCGAGGCCGCCCGCGCCATCATCGCCCGCCGCGACGGCACAGCACTTGACCCCGCCGTCACCTTCCCCGGCCTGCGCGAAGGGCTCGAAGGCGTGGCCTTCGTCGATGCCTGCGTGCGCTCCTCCAAAAAGAACGGCGCCTGGACCAGCCTGAACCTATCCGCCTGACCCTCTCAGCCTGACCAACACAGACTGAACCCCTGGCTGAACTTCTGGCCTTTCATTTTGGCTTAAATATTCCCTTCTTCCACAGACGTGGTTGAAAGCTGCCTCCGGTCGCTCAGACCCCGATCTATCGGGTCCCGATCCATCAGAGGCAGCGCAACCGCGGCCGTTCGCGCTGCAACCACAAGGCCGTCAGGATCAAGGGCGCATTCTGCACCTCGCCCGTGGCGATCAAGTCCATAAGCCGTTCGAATCCGATCAGATGGCCGCGAATATCCTCGGCCTCATCCTCGACCCCGAACACCCCTGCCACGCCCTTTGGCAGCGCCACCACCGCGACATAGCTGTACAAGAACTCGGTCACCGCCCCGGGGCTGGGATAATAGCGCGCGACCTCGATCAACTGATCCAGTTGCAATCCGGCCTCTTCCACCGCCTCGCGCCGCGCCGCCGCTTGTGGCGTCTCGCCTCCGTCGACCCGCCCGGCAATCGCCTCCAACTGCCATGCCTGCGCGTCACCCCGCGCCATCGGCCCCGCCCGAAACTGCTCGACCACCAGCACAAGGTCGCGCACCGGGTCATAGGGCAACACCGTCACCGCATCGCCCGAGACAAAGGCCGCCCGCGTCACCGCCGCACTCATCGTGCCGTCAAAGCGCCGCCATGCCACATCATATTCTTCGACCGCAAAGAATTGCGCATAGGCCAGCCGTTGCCGCGCCACCACCACATCCCCCGCAACCGCCCGGTGCCGCAGCGCGACCGGCCCCGCCTCGGCGCGCGCCCGCGACGCGGCCCGCACCGCCATCGGTCCGATCCGTTTGGCCACCTCACAGGCCGGCACCCGCCCATACAGCGCCATCACATCAGCCACCAGTGCCAGCCCCGCCGCATCCCCTGGCAGGCCCGCCCGCATCCCCGTCGCCGCATGGTAATAGGCCAGCCGGGCTGCACCCTCCTGCGCCGCATCGCTTGGCATGGCACCGGGGTCCCCATGCCCCAGGATCAACCGCATCGCCTCGGCACCCGGATCATCACCCCTCTCGGTCACTTCCAGCGCCGCTTGGCAAATTCCGTCAGCAAACCAGCGACAATCCCGCCAATCACCAACACCTGAATAATCGGCATCACCAGGCCCTGCTTGCCATATTGCACCATCAGCAAGGGCACATCCAGCACCGCCTCTCCGGCGTTCTTGTAAATCGTCCTGGTCGACCGAATGGACATGAAATAGATCGAGAAGGTCAGCAGGGTCCAGAACACCAAGAACGCCGAGGTCCGCAACCCCAACGAAAAAGCCTCGACATAGCCCTTGCCGACCGCCGGGCCCAAGGTAAACCAGCAGATCACCGCGCCCAGAAAGGCGGTAATCTCAACAAAATACCCAGTATCGGTCCCTTCGGGCAATTGCGGAATAAAGGCCAGCGCCGCCAACCATCCCACAACGGCAAAGGCCACGGCGGCAATCAGTTTCGCGGCGGTCGGCATCTGATTCCTGCTTGCTGGCGGCGCGGTCCCATCACGCGGGCCTTGCAATCGTGATCTGCGTCACATCACAGTTTCCGCCCTCAAAGGCACCGGCGCAAGAGGTCAGATAGAAATTCCACATGCGCCGGAACCGTTCATCAAAGCCCAGACCAGCCACCTCTTGCCAGCGCGCGTTAAAGTCGTCATGCCAGCGGCGCAGCGTCAGCGAGTAGCTCTTGCCAAACTCGATCGAGTGCAGAACCTTCAGCCCCGCCCGCTCGACCTCTTGGCGCAACACGGCAGGCGAGGGCAACATACCCCCCGGAAAGATGTATTTCTGGATGAAATCCACCGTGTTGCGGTACATCTCGAACCGCGCATCCGCAACCGTGATGATCTGCAACGTCGCCTTGGCCCCGGGCCGCAGCCGCGCCATGACATTGTTGAAATAGACCGGCCAGTATTTTTCGCCCACCGCCTCGAACATCTCGATACTGGCGATCCCGTCATAGATGCCGGTCTCGTCGCGGTAATCCTGCAGCTTGATATGCACCCGGTCCGACAGACCCGCCTTGGCAATCCGCGCCACCGCGTAATCATGCTGCGCCTGGCTGATGGTCAGTGCGGTCACCTTCAACCCCCGCTTGCTGGCCGCATATTCCGCAAACCCACCCCAACCACAGCCGATTTCCAGCACATGATCGCCGGGCTGGGACCCCATCTGATCCACCATCGAGGCGTATTTCTGCTCTTGCGCCTTTTCCAGGCTTTCCTGCCCGGTGGTGAACAGGGCACTTGAATAGGTCATGCTGTCATCCAGCCAAAGACTGTAAAAATCATTCCCCAGATCATAGTGATGGGCGATGTTCTTGCGCGCCTGCACCTTGCTGTTCGACTGCCACCAGAACCTTAGCCGCTCATAGGCCCGAATCAGCGCAAAGCCCGGAAAGGCGTCATACACATCGCCATTGCCATCCTGAATCATGTCCAGCAGGCCCTGCAAATCGGGCGTCGTCCACCAGCCATCCAGATAGGCTTCGGAAAAACCCAGATCGCCATCGCGGATCAACCGTGCAAAGCAGTCGGTATTCAGAATGATCACCTCGGCCGCCGGCCCCGGCTTCTTGCCCTCGGCCCGGAACACCCGGCCGTCCGGCAGCTTGAAATCCAGCCGCCCGCGCTGCAGACGCGACAGGTTTTCAAACGCCGCCGCAAAGTAACGCGGCAATCCGGTCTGGCCATGGGTCGAGGTCAGTACAGTCATAGGTCCATCCAAAAAATTCATCCCGCCATGTTTCCAGATCACGCGGCGTTACTCAAGTCTTTCGTTGCGCCAGGGCCGCCAGCGCCTGCGCCCGACCCGCCTCCAGCGTGATCAGCGGTTGCGGACGCGGCCCATCGCGCAATCCCCACCTCAGAGGCGCTGCATCCAGATAGGCCCGCGCCCCGTCCGACCCCCGGTCCAGCCAGCGCTTGCGATAGTCGCCCTCGGGGTCGAACTTTTCGGCCTGCGTCGCAGGGTTGAAAATCCGGAAATAGGGGGCTGCATCCGGGCCGGACCCCGCCACCCATTGCCAGCCCATCGCATTGCTTGCCGGGTCCCAATCGGTCAGGCATTCGGCAAACCACGCCTGACCGACCCGCCAATCGGTCAGCAGATGCTTGGTCAGATAGCTGGCCACGATCATCCGCGCCCGGTTGTGCATGGTGCCCGTGACATACATCTGCCGCATCGCCGCATCGACCAACGGTTCACCCGTCATGCCCCGCCGCCACGCCTCGGCATCGTCATTGTCCGCCCGCCACGGAAAGTCGTCCCACCCCTCGCGCCAGTTCCGCTCCAGGATATGCGGGCTGTGATAGGCCAAAGACCAGGCAAATTCCCGCCAGACCAGCTCCTTCAGAA